>DASVKT010000078.1:0-5092 GCA_036385235.1 Candidatus Limnocylindrales bacterium
CTTCGACTTCGAAGGCGAGGACCGCCTCGAGCGCCGGCGCGAAATCGTCCGCCTGGACCGGCGTCTCGGCGGAGAGTTCGGCGACGAATTCAGCCGAGGCTCATGTCGCGACTTCGGCCTGGGCTTCTACCGCCACTTCGACCTAGGCTTCGGCCTGGGCTTCGGCCTGGGCTTCCGCGGGCGCCTCAGCGGGCGCTTTCGGCGCGACGAAGTGCTCCAGAGCCGTCGACAACTTCTCCGGCACGGCCGCGAATGTGGCTCCCTGGAACTCCAGCACCGGAACCGTCGGATCTCCGACGGCAGCCGTTTCGTCGGCCATCGTCTTCAGGACGTCGCGCCGCGCCGACATATAGGCCTCAAGGAGGCCGTCCGTACCCGGGTCAGCGGCGTATTCGGTCTGTGCGGCCCCGGCCTCGGGGCTCTCGTACTCGTCCATGTACTGCGGCATCGGCTCACGCTCATCGAGCCTGCCGGCACCTGGCGGATCCGCCAGGGTCATGCGGTGGAGCCAGCCCTGCCGTCCGTCCGGGCACAGGACCAGCCAGTAGGCGCCGTGCCGCTCCAGCAGCTGGACCTCGTCACCGTGGTCCACGATGCCGATCTCCCTGGCTCGCAACTCATCCGGTGAGTCAAGCAGCCGAACCAGCCGATAGCCGATGGTTCGGCGCTCGTAGTTTTCCAACGGCCGAACGCCCGCGGACGCGAAGGACATCTTCGGCGCTTCTTCCTGCTGGGCGCGCAAAGGATCAGTTCGGCGGACTTGCTGCAGGGATGGCCGACGCCAGCGCGGAAGAGTGGACTCGTCAATCGGCTTCAGGCCGCGAGCAGCTTCGGCTTCATAGGCGCTGGCGGCCGCCGCGACCAGTTGGCCCTCGTCCGGTTCGTCATCGTCGCGCCGCTTCTTGCCGAAGAGCGCAAATACTGCCCAGGCCGCGCCCCCACCAAACGGAGTGGCGATCGTCGGGGTCAGCTGCCGCACGAGAGCGCTGAAAGAGCCACGGTCCGGCCCGTACAAACCCACGGGCATGCCCGCGTTCGGCGGCACGCCGGCCGCCGACTCACCCTGAGTCACCCCGTACCCGGGGACCAGACTCAGGAAGGGGCCTGCCACGCCCTTGAGCGGGGCGTCGGCCGGTGCCGATGGCGAGGCCGCGACGCTCGAGACGGCCCTCGGGCCGCCCGCACCGGGTAAGCCCGCACCGGGTAGGCCCGAACCGGGTAGGCCCGAACCGGGTAAGCCCGCACCGGGCGCGGAACTCGGCGGGGCGGCACTCCTTGCGCCGGGCTGCCAAGGCGTAGTGTCGAGCGGAGTCCCCGGCGGAGTGCCGAGCGGAGTCTGATGGGCCGAGGCGGTTGGGAACGGACTCGCAGTCGGCGCCGGAGTGCGGCTGTCAACCGAGGTCGGAGTGGCCTTGGGAGTCGGCGTCAGTGCCGGAGTCGACGAGCACATCGGAGATGACGTGGGCGTTGCGGTCCGAGTCGGCGACGGGCTGGGCGACGGACCGGGCGACGGACTGGGCGATGGGCTGGGCGACGGGCTGGGCGACGGGCTGGGCGACGGGCTCGCTCCGGGCCCGACCGTGAGGTCGCCGGCCCACAGGTCCTGGGAGTGATCGCCCGCGTCCGTTTCTCGGAACCAGATGTGATGCGTGCCGACGCCCGGCTTCGACGTAGCAGTGAACCTGACCCCGTGCAAGTAGTCCGAGCCGGAGTGGCCCATGGCAATCGGAGTGCCATCGATCAGCAGCAGAACTGACTTCGGCGCCGCGCCGTCACTGTCCACGAACGTGACGCTGAAGGACACCGTCGTGCCGGCCGTCGCCGGGTTCGGCGAAAAGGCCGGGTCCGTCAGGCGGCCGGCGTGGCCCATGGCCGAACCTACGGCAAAGGCCAGTATCAGCAGCGCCAACGGCAACGCCACCAGAAAGCTGGTGGGAGGTCCGTCGCGACGCGGGACAGGGATATCCCTCATGTTTTGAGAATCGGACGGCAGGGGGGTCTGGGCAATGGTACGGCGGTAATGGCACCCAGGACCGTTCCCCCCGCCCCACTCGGGGCCCGGAGGGCGACGACCTCTGCTAGGCCCATCGCGAAGCAACCAGACCGCCCCTATCAGCACCTATTCGATCAGGGGATCGGCCACCCCGTCCGATCGGGCCAAGGGTTCGGGGTCCCTTCGGGCGGTGCCCCGGCGCACCGAGCCGGGCGGTCGGTGACAGGGCGCACCCGGTCATGGGACCTCGGCTGATCGGCGAAGAGTGGCGCGGTTTCCAGCGCCGGTCGCCACGCCCGGCTCTGGCCCCGGCATACCGCCTGAGACGCCTACCCGCGGTTGCTCAATGACGCCCAGGGCAGCGCAAAGCAGCCTCGAAGGCGTTGCGGAGGCGAAACGTCTGGAAAGCGTCGACACTCACGAGGGCTCCGCCCTCAATTCCGGGTCGTTCGGCCTGCTTTGCCGCTCCGCCCACGCCGTCGGCCACTTTAGTGCTTCCATGGACGTCATTGAGCAACCAAGTAGATCAATTCCTCCTGCAGCGCCGCCCTGGGCGACATCGGGCAGAGACCTGCGGATACCGACCGGCACCGACTCGGTGTCTGGTATCGGGACACTCGCCGATGTCAAGGCACAGCACACCCCGCCGGATGACCTGACCGATCTCGCGGTGCGTAGTCTGAACAGCACCTTCGCCGCCTGTGCGAGGGTTCGTTCGGCGGGCGGGTGGCTCCATCTCGCGGATTACCACGAGTCGTGGTTGCGGTTCGTGCTGGCGGGCGACGACGGGTGCCAAAAGAACCCATCGAGTCCCGGTGCGCCGCAATCCGTCCCGAGCAGACGATAATTTGATAGCTCGGCTGGGCCTCAAACGCCTTGAGCGGTTCATCGAACCTTCGATTCCAGTTGCGGACGTCTATTGGTCGTCATGACAACCACGAGTCGTGGTATTCCGCGGGCTCCTGTGCGAAGGTGCGCAGGACGATCCCACCCCCTCCTCGCAGCCGCCGCCGCAGGCCGGCGCCGCGTCAGGTCGCCGCCGCCGCAGAAGCCGCCGCAGGCCGACGCCGCCGATCGGGCCGGCGCCGCGTCAGGGAAGCGACTCCGACGCAGAACCAGGGCTCGCCGACCGGCGCGCCACTCCCCATCTCCTCGCCCCAGCCGCCGCCGCAGGTCGGCGCCGTGCCACGGAAGCAACTCCGACGCGAAGCCAGGGCTCGCCGACCGGCGCGGCATCAGCCTGCGGCGGCCACTCGGCCCGGGACTTCCGGCCCGGATCGTGCGCCCATTGGCACTACTCGGAATAGGAGCCGATCGCGGAAGCTCGCAGCAAGATCGATGACAGGCTCCGCAGCCTTATCCTCCGGTGCGGGGCGCATTTGTATGCCTGGGGCCCCCGCAAGCCCTCCCTAGACACGAAGGCGGCACTATGAGCACGACTTTCTCCCTGCGCGACATCGACGTCGTACTTCGCGACGGCTCGTCGGTTCGCATCCGGCTAGCCCATACGTCGGACGAGCCCGGAATCCGGGCCTTCCTGCAGGGCCTTTCGGACGACTCCCGACGACTTCGATTTCCCGCGGGGAATGTCGACCTTGAGGCCACTTCACGCCGTTGGGCCGGCGTCGAGGATTGCCCGGACTGCTGCGTGCTGGCGGTCAAGGGCGGCGATGTGATTGGTCAGGCCAGCTACGACCGCACCACCGAGGACCGAGCCCGAGTCGGCTTCACGGTCGCGGACTCGTTCCAGGGCCGCGGCCTGGGAACGCTCCTGCTCAAGCGTCTCGCCGAAGCTGCCGCCGCCAATGGCGTCGCGGTATTCGAGGGCGAGGTCCAGACGGACAACCACAAGATGCTGGACCTGTTCCGCGAGAGTGGATTCAGCCTCACGATGAAGTCCGAGCCGGGCCTGGTGCGAGTCCAGTTCCCCACTTCGATCACACCTGAGGCGCATGCCCGCTTCGAGGCCCGCGAGCAGATCGCCGCGATGAACGCGGTCCGCGGCATGCTCGCCCCGCGGTCAGTCGCCGTCATCGGCGCCGGCCGCAAGCGCAAGACCATCGGCGGCGAAGTCTTCCACAACCTCATGGACGGCGGCTTCAACGGCCCGGTCTACCCGGTCAATCCCGTCGCCGAAGTCGTGCAGTCGGTCCGCGCCTACAAGTCCATCCTGGACATCCCGGGTCCGGTGGATCTGGCCGTCATCGTCGTGCCCGCCAAACTAGCCCTGGCCGCCGCCAAGGAATGCGCCCAGAAGGGCGTCCACGGCATGGTCGTGATCACGGCCGGCTTCGCCGAGACCGGCCCCGCCGGCCGCGAGATGCAGAAGGAACTGCTGGGCGTCGCCCGCGAACACGGCATGCGCCTCATCGGCCCCAACTGCATGGGTGTGATCAACACCCACGACGACGTTCGAATGAACGCCACGTTCTCGCCCAACGCCCCGATCCAGGGCAACGTCGGCTTCCTGAGCCAATCGGGGGCGCTGGGCCTGGCCGTCATCGAATACGCCAACACGCTGAACCTGGGCCTTTCGACCTTCATCTCGGTCGGGAACAAGGCAGACCTGTCCGGCAACGACTTCATCCAGTACTGGGCGGACGACCCGGCTACGGACGTGATTGCGCTCTACCTGGAGTCGATCGGCAACCCGCGCAAGTTCGCCCGCATCACCCGCCGGGTCGGGCGCCAGAAGCCGATCCTCGTGGTCAAGAGCGGCCGCTCCTCAGCCGGCGCCCGAGCCACTTCCAGCCACACCGGCGCTCTGCTGGGCGCCTCGGACGTGACAGTGGACGCGCTGTTCAAGCAGGCCGGCGTCATCCGAACGGACACTCTGGGCGAGTTCTTCGACGTTGCCACTCTGCTCGCCAACCAGCCGCGCCCGAAGGGCAACCGCGTCGCGATCCTGACGAACGGCGGCGGCCCCGGCATCCTCTGCGCGGATGCCTGCGAGGCGGACGGCCTCATCGTTCCGCAGGTTCCGGACGACATCAAGGCCAAGCTGGCCGAGTTCCTGCCGGCGGACGCCGGACTCAACAACCCGGTCGACATGATCGCCGCCGCGCCGGGCGAGTCCTACCGCAAGGCCCTCAAGCTGCT
>DASVKT010000079.1:0-6419 GCA_036385235.1 Candidatus Limnocylindrales bacterium
GTGCTCGCGCGCCGCCGGGTGCTCGCGCGCCGCCGGGTGCTCGCGCGCCGCCGGGTGCTCGCGCGCCGCTCTTCCCGGGCCGGTACCATGGCCGCGGCAGCGTAAGCAGTGGAGGAGAACCCATGCGGATGTGGGGCGGTCGATTCGAAGGCATATCTGACGAGCGAATGGCCGAGTTCACGCGCTCGATCGACTTCGACCACGCCCTCGCCGTAGACGACATCGCCGGTTCGATAGCCCATGTGCACGGGCTCGGGCGGGCCGGACTGCTGTCGGCCGAGGACGTCGAGACGCTTGAGCGTGGGCTGGTAGACCTTCGGGCGGATGTCGAGGCCGGCAAGCTCGTCTGGGATCCGGCCCTGGAAGACATTCACATGAACCTGGAAGTGGCTCTGCGCGAGCGGGTTGGGGCGGTTGCGGGGCGGCTTCACACCGGCCGGTCGCGCAACGATCAGGTGGCCACCGACATGCGGCTCTGGCTGCGCCGAACCCTCGATGGGCTGGACGCTGCCGTTCTGGAGATGGAGCGCGCGCTTGTTGGGCTGGCCGTTCGCGACGGCGATGCCGTGCTGCCTGGCATGACGCATATTCAGCCGGCTCAGCCGGTGCTCCTCGCTCACCACCTGCTGGCGTATGTCGAGATGCTCGAGCGCGACCGCGGCCGATTGGTCGATTGCCGGCGCCGGGCCAACGTTTCGCCGCTGGGCTCCGGCGCCCTTGCCGGGGCGGGCTACCCGCTGGATCGGGAAGCGACCGCGGCCGAGATGGGCTTTGACGGCGTCACCGCCAACTCGCTGGACGGTGTGTCGGACCGAGACTTCGTAGTGGAGGCGCTCGCAGCCTTCGCGCTCTGCATGGTTCACCTCAGCCGGCTGGCGGAGGAGATCACGTGGTGGAGCAACCCGCGGTTTGGGTTCGTGCGCGCGGCCGATTCGTTCTCCACCGGCTCCTCGATGATGCCAAACAAGAAGAACCCGGATCCGGCCGAACTCGTGCGCGGCAAGTCGGCCCGGGTCATCGGTGCGCTCACCTCGATGCTGACGCTGCTCAAGGGCCTGCCGCTGGCCTATCAGAAGGACATGCAGGACGACAAGCCGGCTTTGTTCGACGCGGCGTCCACTCTTGAGGCATCGCTGCTGGTGATGGCCGGGATGGTCGCGACGCTGACGGTCAACCGCGAGCGGATGCGCGAGGCCGCGGGGGAGGGGTTCACTACGGCCACGGCCGTGGCCGATGCCCTTGTCCGGCGGGGAGTGGCCTTCCGGGCCGCTCACCATATCGTGGGGGCCATGGTTGCGGTGGCGGAGCGGGGCTCTGTGGCCCTGGATGGGCTCGGCGACGCCGCGATCGCCGCAGCTTTGGCTGCGTCGGACGATTCCGCTGCGGTGGCTCTTTCTACGGATGCCGAGACGGCTGCGTACGTGCGTGCCGCTGCAGGCCTCGAGGGTGCGATGGCCGGTTGCGACGTTACCGGCGGAACCGCGCCGCGCCGAGTGGCGGCTGCACTGGCCGCTGCCAGGGAGCGGCTCGGGGTCTAGGTTCCGACTTGGCCCGGCCCGTGCCTCGTCGTTGCGCGGACGGCGGCTTTTGCCGTTTCATGCACCCATGAATGAACCGACCATCGGGATCCCGATGCGGGCAGCCCGCGGGTCTTCCGTGGCCCTCCTCAGCACCCTGCCGCCCCGCCCGATTGCCGTTTCATGCACCCATGAATGAGTCCGGCAGCAAGTGGACCTAAGTAGTGGCATGGGACATCCGGAGGGGCGCTGCCGATCGGTCCGAATCTGAGGCGGCCCCCCGATCCGGCAGCAAGTGCCCTTCGTTCGTGGCATAGACCATCGGTGCGCGTGCAGAGATACATATCCGACGAATCGGATGGCCTGTGTGTCCGGTCCACGTCACAGATGCGCGTTGCGAGATGCATAAACGACCGCTCGGGGCTTCGCGAGGACTCGATACGGCCGAACTGCGCGTCCGCAGATGCAGATTCGACCTGAACGAGCTTCACGCCGAGTCTTTGTGTCGAACGTGTATCTCCCGACGCGCACTCGCCTCCATCGCCCGGGGAACAAGGTCGAGATCGCACTCCTCGACGCGCAGAATCGACGAGCACGGGGGTGGGCCGGGCGTCCATCACTCCCGAAGGTCCACTTGCTGCCGGACTGGCCCATGAATGAACCGCCGGCCGGAAGGGCTCCTTGACGGCAACCGGTGCGCCCGAGTTTCGTTGCGCCGCGCCACCTTCGTCCGTGACCGTCCTGAACGGCAACCCCTACGCCACCCGACCGTGACCTCTGTGCCACCGGACGGCTACTGATTCGGCCGAACCGCATCTTTACGCTTCCGTACGGGCTAGGTGGCCGCGGGGCCACGGCATGGAAGCGACACGCAGAGGAGAGCGCAAGTGATTCTGACGGGAGCAAAGATAGATACCGGCGACACAGCCTGGGTGCTGATGTCGATCGCGCTCGTCATGCTCATGACGCCCGGCCTCGCACTCTTCTACGGCGGTCTGGTTCGCCGCAAGAACGTGCTCAGCACCATCATGCAGAGCATCTTCATCCTGGCCCTGGTCAGCGTCACGTGGGTCCTGTTCGGGTTCACGTTGGCGTTCGGCAAGGACGTAAACGGTTGGGGGCTCATCGGCGGCCTTGACTTCATCGGCCTGCGCGGCGTCGGCAAGGACCCTCTCGTCTACGCGCCCACTATCCCGGGCAGCGCCTTCATGGCATTCCAAATGATGTTCGCGATCATCACGCCGGCCCTCATCACCGGCGCGTTCGCCGAGCGCAAGAAGTTCAAGGCTTTCGTGATCTTCACCCTGCTCTGGACGGTGTTCGTCTACTCTCCAATCGCTCACTGGGTTTGGGGTGACGGCGGATGGCTCCGCAATATGGGCGCCTTGGACTTCGCCGGCGGAACGGTGGTCCACATCAGCTCCGGCGTCGCGGCCCTGGTTGCGGCTCTTGTGCTTGGCCCAAGAGTTCGGCGCGAGTCTGAGCGGTTCGAGCCGCATGACATCAGGATGGCGGTAATCGGCGCCGGCTTGCTCTGGTTTGGTTGGTTCGGCTTCAACGGCGGGTCCGCCCTGGGAGCGAACGGACTGGCGGCCAACGCAATCGTGGTCACGAACACGGCGGCCGGCATGGGCGCCCTGACATGGGTCACCGTGAGCTGGCTGCACAAGGGCACGCCGAGCGTTGTCGGTGCCATCTCGGGTGGCGTCGCGGGTCTCGTCGCGATCACGCCGGCCTCGGGCTTCGTTGACGCCAGCGCGGCGATCATCATCGGCATGGCGGCCGGTGCGGTCTGCTACGGCGCCATCATCCTGCGCGAGCGCCTCAAGATCGACGACGCGCTAGACGTCTGGGCGGTCCACGGTGTGGGCGGGACGCTCGGTGCAATTCTGACGGGCGTTTTCGCCGTGGCGGCCGTCGGCGGTTTCTCGGGTCTCATCGACGGCAATGGCAACCAGGTCGTCAAGCAGTTCATCGCCGTGGCCGCCACTTGGATCTACAGCGGCGTCGTCACTTTCATCATCCTCAAGGTCGTCGATCACTTCGTCGGGCTCCGAGTCGATGAGTCCGAGGAAGAGGCCGGCCTGGACTCCTCGCAGCACGGCGAGGTGGCCTGGCAGGCTGAGTAGGCCCGGGCGGTCGGCACGGCCGACTCTCCGCGAATACCCCTCGGGGCCGGCTCCAGTCCAGTCGGCCCCGATATCTTGAGAGCCGGTTGTGCAGCCGGCTGAATAGACACGTCCCGAAAGGCAACCATCCCGCAACTCAGCCGTTACCCGACACCGCCTCGACGGTAGCGCTGCAACTCGGTTCGCTCCCTAAACTTCCCCCAACCGAAACCTACGGACCGGTTTCGTTGCGAGTTGGAAGCTAAGGAGTCCCGAGGTTGGTTCCCCACATCGACGCCGGCAACACGGCCTGGGTCTTGACGGCGACGGCGCTCGTCATGCTCATGACGCCTGCCCTTGCGCTCTTCTACGGCGGCCTCGTTCGCCGCAAGAATGTGCTCAGCATCCTCATGCAGTGCATGTTCATCCTCGCCCTCGTCAGCGTGACATGGGTGCTCGTGGGCTACACGCTGGCGTTCGGTAAGGACGTCAACGGCTGGGGCATCATCGGCAACCTGGACAACGTTGGGCTCAAGGGTGTCGGCATGGAGCCGGGCCCGTACGCGCCCACTATCCCGGCCCAGTTGTTTGCCCTCTTTCAGATGATGTTCGCGATCATCACGCCGGCCCTGATCATCGGCGCCTTCGCCGAGCGCAAGCGCTTCAAGGCTTTCGTGTTGTTCGCGCTGTTGTGGAGCTTGCTGGTCTATTCGCCGATCTGCCACTGGGTTTGGGGCGACGGCGGCTGGCTGAAGCAGATGGGCGTGCTGGACTACGCCGGCGGCACCGTCGTCCATATCAGCTCCGGCGTCGCCGCCCTGGTCGCGGCCCTGGTCCTTGGGCCGCGCGTTCGCCGCGAGTCGGATCGCTTTGAGCCGCACGACATCCGCCTGACCGTCATGGGCGCCGGCATCCTGTGGTTCGGCTGGTTCGGTTTCAACGGCGGATCGGCCCTCGCCGCCGACGGCCACGCCGTCAACGCGGTGATGGTCACGAACACGGCCGCCGGTATGGGTGCCCTTACCTGGCTGACGATGAGTTGGCTCCACAAGGGCTCGCCGAGTCTTATCGGCGCGGTCTGCGGCGCTATCGCCGGTGAGGTTTGCATCACGCCTGCCTCCGGCTTCGTCGATCCGAGTTCCGCGATTGTTATCGGCTTCCTCGGCGGTATGGCCTGCTACGGCGCGATCCTGCTCCGCGAGCGGCTCAAGATCGACGACGCGCTCGACGTTTGGGCGGTTCACGGCGTTGGCGGAACCCTGGGTATCTTGCTCACCGGCGTCTTCGCCGTCGCAACCATTGGCGGGGCGAAGGGCTTGATCGACGGCAACCCGGGTCAGGTGGGAACGCAGCTGGTCGCCATCGCGGCCGTCACAGCGTTCAGTGCGATCGCCACCTTCATCATCCTCAAGGCAGTGGACCTGATGGTTGGCCTTCGCGTCGAAACGGACGAAGAGGAAGCCGGCCTCGACTCCTCGCAGCATGGTGAGACTGCCTGGCAGGCATAGCCTCGGGCGTACGGCGCCGAACTCGCAACCAATGCAACCCGGGCGACTCGCCCGGGTTGCTGTTCGTCCTGGGCGGCGACCTGAAAGAGTCGATACGGGCACCTATTGGTTCGTAGTACCGAACGGCAACCATCGCGCCACCAGAGCGCTACCGCGCTGAACCCCGCCGCTACTGATTTGTGCCGACCCCCTAAGTAGAGTTCAAACATCAAATCCGGGATGCAAATCCCACTGGTTCAGCCGAAGGAGCCAAGAAATGACCGCAGTCGCATTCGTCAGCTTCGCAATCCTCGTCGTGGCCTGGTTCGTGGCCCCGTCTCGCGCAATCTCAGCGAAGTAGTTCTCGGAACGATCGCGCTCATCTCTCGGCTTCGGGTCGGATGAAGTCCGGCCACTCGTAGAACCTTCGCAACGCTCGTAACTTGATACCGCAACAACGGCCCGCGCACCTTTCGGCAGGTAGCGCGGGTTCTTGTTTGTCCAGGGAGGGGAGTGGCGCTAGATGCCTACGGCGATCGGGGCGACCGGCGGCCCATCGCGCAGTAGTCCGGCGAGCAGCTCGGCGAGGCTCCGAGGGGCGAGCTCAGCCTCGGCAGCGGCGAGTTCTGCGTGGCTCCACCAGCGGAGCTCTTTGAACCGGCTTTGCTCTAATTCTTCCAACTGCGTCGCCCTGGCCTCAAAGTGCGCAACTCGGGCGAGGAAGATCCTTTCGGTCTGGAGATACGCCTGGCCTCGAATGGTGATCTCGTGTTCGCGCGTCCAGATGCACGGCCCGAGGGTGATCGACTCCAGGCCCGTCTCCTCACGCATCTCTCGCCGAGCCGCCGCCTCGTGAGTCTCTCCCGGCTCAAGCGAACCGCCCGGTGTCGCCCACCAGGTCTTGCCGGTGTCCGGGTCGTGGAAGCGAACGAGCAGGATCCGGTCCGACTCGTCCAGCAGGACCACACGAGCGGCGTATCTCGGTGTCGGCTCCATTCCCCGTCCATCAGCGTGTCGCTGTGGATCATAGAGGCCTGGGCCGGCGGCGCTCTCGCTCCGTTTACCCGTCGCTTCTCAGATCCACCCGAGCCGCCCAGGTCGCCGAGTCGATCAGTTCCGGGCGGTGGGTGATCATCACGACGGTCCGCCCGGCAGTGGCGGCCAGCAGATCCGCCACGAGTACGGCGGCCGTGGCCTCGTCCACGTGTTCCGTCGGCTCGTCGAAGACCACGACCGGCGCGTCGGCCAGGAGCGCTCGCGCGAGCGAGAGCCGCTGGCGCTGGCCGCCCGAAAGGCGGGCGCCGTGC
>DASVKT010000080.1:0-3899 GCA_036385235.1 Candidatus Limnocylindrales bacterium
GAGTGGAATGGAACGCACTGGGTTCGTTGGTCTGGGCACGATGGGCTCTTCCATGGCTGCCAACTTGCTTCGCGCCGGGGCCGAGCTGACGGTCTGGAACAGAACGCCCGGGCGAGCCGCGGACCTCGTCGCGGCGGGAGCAAAGGCAGGCGCGTCTCCGGCAGAAGTCGCGCGTCATTCGCAGATAGTGGTCGTCTGTGTGTCGGATACGCCGGATGTCGAGGCCGTTCTCTTCGGCTCGGACGGCATCGCCGCCGGCGCCGAACCGGGTACGCTCGTGATCGACTGCTCCACCATTTCGCCGGAGGCCACGCGAGACTTCGGCCGACGGCTGGCCGATCACGGCATCGCGATGGTGGATGCGCCGGTCTCCGGCGGCTCCGAAGGCGCCCGGCTCGGTACCCTCTCGATGTTCGTGGGCGGATCGGAACTCGACGTGACGCGGGCGACGCCGGTTCTGGCGGCCATGGGCAAGACGATCACTCACCTCGGTCCGCTCGGCAACGGCCAGGCCGGCAAAGCCGTGAACCAGGTCATGATCGCGGGCGCCTACCTCGGCGTGGCCGAGGGTCTGATCCTGGGGATGAAGGTTGGCCTGGATCCCCTGAAACTCGTCGAGGCCCTCTCCGGAGGCGGGGCTCAGAGCTGGACGCTCACCAACCGCAGCGGCCGAATGATCGACGATGAATACCCCCTCGGCTTCCGACTGGCCCTTCACAGGAAGGATCTTGGAATCGCCCTGGAGATGGCCGGTGAGTCGGGCATGATGCTGCCGCTGGCGATGCTGGTGGCGGCATTAGAGGATCGGCTGGTGGCCGGCGGCCACGGCGACGAGGACATGTCCGTGATCGCCCGTGCAATTCGGGAGCTGGCGGAGTCGCACACCGACTAACCGAGGTCCCGACGGCGACGACGTACCAGACGGCGCCACGTACCCACGGCGCCCGGCCGAGGCCCTGTATGATCCGGCCATGAACTACGAACTGTTCATGGGAGAGGCTCTGGCCGAGGCGCAAATCGCGCTGGATCACGGCAAAGCGCCAATCGGGGCGGTCGCCGTCGTCAATGACGCGATGGTGGCCCGGTCTCACGATCGGGTTGCGGAGACCAACGACCCCACCGCCCACGCCGTAATCGTCGCTCTGCGCGAGGCCAGTCGCAAGATGGGCCGTGAGCGCATGGCGGACGCAACCATCTTCGTCACGCGTGAACCTTGCCCGATGTGCGTAGGAGCCCTGCTCGCCGCAGATGTCGAGGCTCTCGTGTTCGCCGTTCAGAATCCCGTCGACGGCGCGGCCGGCAGCGTGCTGCAGCTGGCCCAGGACGGCAGGTTGGCCCGCAAGCTCAAGATCGTAAGTGGCATTCGCTGCGCCGAGGCCGAGGAGTTGTTCGCCGGCACGGAGCCGGTCGAGCAGCTGCGCGCCGTTGAGAGGCTCAAGCCCGCCGTCGGCTGATCCGGGCCCGTTTGGGCGTCGCTCAGGAGCCGATTCGGCGGCCCGTTTCCTCCTCCGTCCCAGACTCCGATGGGACGTGTGCCCGGCTCTGGTATTCTCTCGCGCGGAGAGGTGTCCGAGTGGTTGAAGGTGCCGCTCTCGAAAAGCGGTGTGCGCGAGCACCGTGGGTTCGAATCCCACCCTCTCCGCCACTTTCTTGATCCCGGCCCGCGGGTGCGGGCACGTTGCCGGCTTGGCCGCCGGTCAACGTTTCGCCGGATAGGGTCGGCGAGTTGGGTCCGTCGAGGGCCGCAGCCGCGGAGAGGTCGCCTAGTGGCCTAGGGCGCCGCACTGGAAATGCGGTATGGCGCAAGTCATCGAGGGTTCAAATCCCTCCCTCTCCGCCACTCCTTCGGCAGCGCCTCGTCTCAGACGGCACGCCGAGATGACCAGCCGCAATCCCATGGAGACTTCGACGCGGGCGGCGCCACACGGCGGCCACACGGCGGCCACACAGCGCGACGGCGCCACACAGCGCGGCGGCGCCACACAGTTCCGGGCGGTGCTGACGGTGGGGCGGCGGCGACCCCGGGGCCAGTCAAGGAGTCGCGCCACGGGCCTGCTATGATTCCCGGGCCGTGCTAGGCGGGGAACTAGCGGTGCCCTGTAACCTGCAATCCGCTCCAGCAGGGCTGAATTCCCTCTCGAGGTTCCCGCCTTCGAAGGCCGCCAACTTTGGTGACGTTGAGGGCCGGGTCCCGCGCATCGGCGTCGCGTGAACCGTGTCAGATCCGGAAGGAAGCAGCACTAAGCGATGCACGTCGAGTGCCGCGGTTAGGCCTGGTCTGAGCTACCACTGCTGGTGGGCGCGGAAGTGACGAATCGGAGGAGGGTGCACGGCACCTTACTCAGCGGTCGCCAGACTGGCTCGGCCGCCTCGATCATCGTTTCGCCCGGCCCGGCAGGAGCGTCGTGAGTCAGTTCCCGCAGCATCAGGCCATCTACAGACGCTGGCGAGCCCAGACGTTCGGCCAGATCGTCGGGCAAGAAGCCGTCGTCGAGACGGTGCGCAACGGCGTCCGCTCCGGCAGAACCTCCCATGCCTACCTCTTCGTCGGCCCGCGCGGCACCGGCAAGACCTCCATGGCCCGCATCCTGGCCAAAGCCCTCAACTGTACGGACCTGCGCGACGGCGAGCCGTGCGACGCCTGCGAGGCTTGCAACGCGATCCGCGACGGCCGGGCGCTCGATGTCGCCGAGTTCGACGCCGCCTCCAACAACACCGTCGGCGATATGCGGGATCTGCTGCCGCGCGTCTTCACCGCGCCGTCGGACCTGCGTCGCAAGGTCTTCATCATCGACGAAGTCCAGCGCATCACCCAGGGTTGGGACGTGCTCCTCAAGACGCTGGAAGAGCCGCCGGATCACGCCGTCTTTGTCTTCTGCACTACCGACAGCAGCGGCATCCGGCCGGCCGTCCTCTCGCGTGTCCAGCGTTTCGACTTCAGGCGGATGACCGTCGCCGAGATTGGCGGCAAGCTTCGAATGATCCTGGACGGCGATGGCCGAACGGCCGATCCGGACGCTATCGACTTGATCGCGCGCCTGGCCGCCGGCGGCATGCGGGACGCCGAATCGATGCTCGACCAACTCCTGGCGACCGACGCCGGGCCTCTGACGGCCGACCGGGTCCGCGAGGTACTCGGCCTGGTCGAGGAAGAGACCGTCGCGAGGTTTCTCGTGGCTCTGATATCGGGTCAGCCGATCGCCGGCATCGAGATCCTCGACGGCCTGGAAGAACGCGGCCGTGACCTGCGAGCATTCACCGAGCAAGCCATCGAACGATTGCGGATGGCGCTGGTGGCGTCGCTGGGGAAGGGGAGCCCGGACGGGTTGTCCGCGGCCGGGCCTGCGATTCTGGCTGCGGCGACTCGGCGGCTGGCATCGATCGATCCAACTCATCCCGGCCCCGGTGGCTTGCGTCTGCAGCTGGAGCTGGCGCTACTTGCGCCCGCAGAAGCCACGTCGTCTGCCGCGCCGGCTTTCCAGTCGCTGGTCGTGTCGCCCGCCCCAGCGCCCCGTCCGGTCGAACAGCCGGCTCCGGCCAAGCCGACATCTGCCGCCTCGGCACCACCGCTACCGACGCCGCCTCAGACGAACGAGCCGCCCGCCCAGGTTGTCCCGATGACGGCTGTCGTCCCGCCCGCGCCCCCGCCGAGGCCGGTCGCTTCGGCCTTGCCGCCCGCCCAGGCGCCGGATCCGCAGCCCGCCGCTCCCAAGATCCGCACCGGCCCCACCCTCCAACTTCTACTCGAGCGCTGGGCCGAGATCGTCGAGGTCGTCAGCAAGAGCCCGCCGACAAAGCCGCTGATCCTCGCCTGCCGGCCGGTCGGCGTTGACGGCGCCGTTGTGACCCTGGGGTTCCCCGAGGGCCAGTCGTTCTTCAAGGACGTCGCTGAGCGCCGC
>DASVKT010000081.1:0-2206 GCA_036385235.1 Candidatus Limnocylindrales bacterium
TCGAGAGGCGGCCTGGCGGCGATTCGCTCGATCGCCTCGCGGTGTTGTTTCATCCCGAGATTGTGGAGGCCGCAGGCCGGGCCGCCTAGCCCCAGGGTGGACTCCGCCCTCGTCGTTCTGAGTCGCGCCTGATAGACTCTCGATTCCCCGGAGAGGACCCGCGAATTGGGCTGTCCGGCGGTGAGAGCCAAGGGTGGCGGCATGGCGAGTAAAGGTCTGGTGCTTCACAAGGGGCGACGGAAGGGGACTCTTCTGTATGCGTTCCGCTGGATGTCCTTCCTGCCGGTGGCCAGCCGCGTACCCATGTACTCGAAGCTCATCTGGACTCTTGTCATGGACCCGCGAGTTCCGGCCAGCCGCAAGGCGATAATCGTTGCCGCGGCCGGCTACGTTATCGTGGGCCGCAACCCGTTCTCGGACGAGATCCCCGTCCTAGGCCAGATCGACGACGTGATCGTGGTGGTTCTGGCTGTCGAGTTCTTCTTCGATGGAATCCCCGAGGACATCCTCGCGGAGAAGATCGCGGAACTCGGAATAGACCGAGAAGCTTTTGAGCGCGATTTGGATCAGGTGCGACGCGTTACGCCCGCGCCTGTTCGGAAGATAGTCAGCCGGTTGCCGGGAGTGCTCGAGGCAACGAGCCGGCTTGTCAAAGAGTCCGGGATTGGCCCCAAGGTCAAGACCTGGGTAACGGACGCTCGGCCCAGCCGACTGTCATAGGAGGAAGTTTCCGCGTGAAGGTCATCCTGACCGCAGACGTCGACAAGCTCGGCAAGAGCGGCGAGATGAAGGAAGTCGCCGAGGGCTACGCCCGCAACTTCCTGATCCCTCGAAAAGTCGCCGTTCCCGCCGCCGGTGGCGCCTACCGCGCCTGGCAGCACGACATCGCCAGCCGCGAAGAGAAGCGCAAGCGCGAGCGCGAGGATGCAGAGATTGCGTCAACGCGTATTGCGAGCACCACTCTGACCATGGGCGTGAAGGTGGGCGAGGGCGGCAAGCTCTACGGCTCCATCACGGCCAAGGAGATTGCCGAAGCTCTTGGACGCCGCGGTATCACCGTGGATCGCCACAAGATCGAGCTTCCCGAGCCGCTCAAGTCGCTCGGCACCTACAAGGTGGCGGTCAAGATCTTCTCCGGCATGACGCCGGAAGTGACGATCGTGGTGGAGCCCAAGGGCTAGAACTCCACGTCGGAACGGGCACGGCGGTTGGCCGAAGGTCAACCGCCAAAGCCAGTGCGCAGCAATGGCTCGGAGCCGAAGGGCTAGCACTCACCGTCGGAACGGGCACGGCCGAACGCCGCACACAGCGAGGAAACAACCTCGGGAGGGTTGAACATGGGGGCCGACGAAGGGGCTGGAGCCGGCACGGTTGCGCTCGCAGCGCACGGACTCAGCAAACGCTTCAAGAGGAAGGTCGCGCTCGACGCGGTGGATATCACCATCGCCCCGGGGAGTGTCACGGCGCTCGTCGGGCCCAACGGAGCCGGCAAGACAACCCTGATCAAGGTCTGCATGGCCTTCGAGCGGCCCAATTCCGGGCACGTCGAAGTCGACGGGGTGGACCCCTGGAAGCACCGGACCGAGTCTCTGCGGCGCGTCGGGTATGTGCCCCAGACCCCTGCCGTCTATCGCGGTCTGAGCGTGGAAGACCACCTGTCAATGGCTCGCAGCCTTCATCCCGGCTTCGATGCGGATTACGCCCGGCGGCGGCTCGATCAACTGGCCATTCCACTCGACCAGCGAGCGGACACGCTCTCCGGCGGCCAGGCGGCGCAACTCGGGCTCGCCATTGCGTTGGGCACGCGGGCCAAGGTCCTGCTGCTGGACGAGCCGCTCGCGAATCTCGATCCGCTGGCCCGGCGCGAGTTCATCCAGGTCCTGCTGGACGCGGTCAAGGCGGACGGCTCCACCGCGCTTTTGTCCTCGCACATCGTCACGGACGTGGAAGAGGCCTGCGACGGTTTGATCATCCTGGGCGCCGGGAAGGTCCTGCTGGACTGCCCGCTCCATGTGGCCCGGACGGCCCACAGGCTCACCGACTCGGAGACGCCGCCTCCGGGCGCGACCGCCATCGGCTCGTTCGCGGGCAAGGGCGGTAAGCGCTTGACCCTGTGGCGGCTGCCGGATGCCGCGGCGGATGGAGGCGCGGGTTCGCCCGACACGGCCGCCTCGGCCGATGACGCCAGTCTCGAAGACGTGGTCCT
>DASVKT010000082.1:0-9820 GCA_036385235.1 Candidatus Limnocylindrales bacterium
GACGGCGCGCTTAACGCCGGCCACGAAGGCGCGGGCCTTCTCGACCGGGAGCGGGTTGGCCAGCCCGATCTTGAGCAGGGCCGCCCCCGGGGCAGCCTCCGCAGCGTGGAGATAGGACACGCCGTTGGCGATGATCCCCAGGCTGCCGCTGCCGTCGCCGGGCTCGACCCGGTTGAGGTCACAGGTTTCGCCCCAGCCCGCGATCTCGGCCAGCTTGGCCCGGAGGCGCCTGTGGGCCGGCCGGGCGTTGGCCGGGATCATGACTCGGGCACTGGTGTCGTGCTCAAAGTGGGGCGTGGGTGCGGACGTTGGGCCGCCGGGTGAGGCCGAGCCGGCGGCGGCCGGTCGTTCGGCCCCGGAGACCACGATCGACTTGGCGTGGCAGACGCGCGTAGTCATTCGGAACAGGACCGGGATGTGCCACCGCTCCGAGATTTCCACGGCCGAGAAGAAGAAGTCGTAGGCCTCCTGGCTGTCCGCCGGCTCGACCATCGGCAGCCCGGCCGCGATCGCGTAACGCCGATTGTCCTGCTCGTTCTGGGAAGAGGACATACCCGGGTCGTCCGCGGTGACCACGATCAGCGCGCCGGTCACGCCGGTGTAGGCGGCAGTGAAGAGCGGATCCGCGGCCACGTTCAGCCCGACGTGCTTCATCGTCACAAGGGTCCGCGCGTTCGCGAAGGCGGCGCCGATACCGACCTCCAGAGCCACCTTCTCGTTGGGCGCCCACTGGGCTCGCCCGCCGAGAGCGTCGAAGGTCTCCAGGATTTCCGTGGAGGGAGTGCCCGGATAACCGGTTCCCAGGGCAACGCCGGAGTCCAGGGCCGCGAGAGCAACTGCCTCGTCGCCGGAGAGAAGCTTTCGTGTCATGCCCGTATTCTCGCCGACGGGCGGCGTCCCCGCTTCCCGGCCCTATCAGGCCGTCCGATCGACCAACTTGCCTTCTACTGGCTCGCAAGAGCTCTCTTGTAGGCCATGCCCTGGCCATCTTGGGAGATCGTCAGGATGTCACCGGCGACCCAAGCATCCGAGCCTCGGTCGTGGCCGGTTGTGTCTGCGTGCAGCCGGCCGTCCGCACCGATCGACCAACGCCCCAGCTTTTGGTGACCTCCAGGCAAGGTGGCCACCATGGTCCCATCCGGCATGAACGACATCGACATGAACCCGGTTTGCCACGTTCCCAGGATGGCCTGTTCGAGCGGCCTCGGATCGCGACCTCCCGCAGGGGGCGGAACGGCCGCCGCCGACATCTCGGCACGCATGGAGTTCTCAATGGATGCCAGGTCGGCTCGAGCCTCGGCGCTCCTGACCGGGTCCCCCGACATGAGGGCCGTGACCGCGGCCGCCGCGATGGCCGGCGGCGAGGCGGCTACACCGGCCGGCAGGGCTCGATCGGGCAACCGTTCCAGATTCACTATCGCGCTGCTGCGCGGCAGAACATAGAGGCTCACGTAGCCGGCGTCCGGTGCCGCTCGGAATGTGCCGCCATCAACGGAGAAGGTCCTGCCGGCGATCTCGAGGTAGTAGTTGGTCCATCGAGAGTGCTCGCCTTCCATGTTCTGGGTGCGCTTGCCTATCGCGCCTTCGACCTTCTCGACTCGGCCGCTACGCAGGTCCTTGGTCAACGAGTCGCCGCCGGCTGCCGCCCTCATGAGCAGGGCTGCAACCAGGAAGAACCCCAAGGCGGCAAGGGCACGCTGCCACAAGGGAATCGATAAGCCCGGCGCCGCGACCAGGACAACCCCGATCACCGCGCAGAAAGCGGCTCCGATGAACTCGTCTTTGCGGCCGGCCCGGGCAAGGCCTCGCAGTCGCTGCCGTTGTTGATCAGTGAGCCGGCCGCCCCTGTTGGCCTCCAGGGCTGCCGCCGGAAAGGGATCGGGATTGATCTGCATCATGGTGGCGCTACCTCCTCCAAAGCACGCTACGCTGAGTCCGCTTGGCCGGCGTAGGCAGGGGCAGGCACGCCCACCAGGCGAACCACGGTTCGGCCGACTGAACGGTCGGTGGCTCAGCTTGCCGGGAGTCGACTACCCGCGAGCCTCGACGCGTTCCAGCGCATCACGGTCCACCTGCGACTCATCCAGAGTCAGTGCCGCAGGGACCTCCATCCGGCCCCTCTCGATAGCCAAGGGCATTTCCAGGAGGTCGTGGACCAGGAGTCCGGACGTAGCCAGAGCGTGGGCCGGGGCTGAGGCAGGGTCTGCGGCGGGCCGCTCCCCTCCCCGACCGGCTCCCGAATTGCGCAGCGCGTCCGCCAAACGCAAGGCCGCCGCGATGCCCACGCCGGTCTCGTAGTACGTTGCGAGGGCAACTCCAACACCGGCCGCCGCAGCAGCCTCGGCGATCCTCAGAGTCACCGCCGATCCGCCGACGCGAGCCGGCTTCACGATCAACACGTCCGCGGCCCTGCCGGCCAACGCCTCCCCGACCGAATATTCCGAGTCGATGCTCTCGTCCAGTGCGATCGGGACCTCAACGCGGCTCCTGAGCGTGGCGTGGCCGCCGATGTCCCAGGCTGCCAGAGGCTGCTCCACGAACTCGATGCGGAACGGCTCCAGGGCAAACATGCGCTCCTCGGCCGTTTCCATGTCCCATGCCCCGGCAACGTCGACACGCAGCCGCGGCCCCGGTCCAACCGCACCGCGTATCGCTCGCACGCGGTCCACGAGCTGGTCCGTCGTTCGCTCGAAACCGGCCCGGATCTTCAGCGTCTCGAAGCCCAGTTCAACGGCCTGGGCGGCCGCATCGGCCCCGGCATCCGGGCCCGCAAAGCCGATAACAGCGCCGACGGCGACGGGCGCCGGGCTCGCGCCGCCATTCCGAGCCGCCTCGAGCGCGCCCATCGCCCCCTCGACCGCCGCCATCGCGGCTCGCCCGGGCTCGCCCTCGGCCGCCATGTCGGGCCAGGCGGGTAATCGGCCGTGAGCCAGGTCCTGCGGCAACGCCCGCATCAGTCGAGCCAGGGCGTCCGTGGAGACTTCTTCCGCGAATGGGTTGAGCGCGGCCTCTCCCAGGCCCTGGTTGCCGCCCTCGTCCACGATGCGCAGAATCCACGACCGCCGATGCGTGAACTCGCCTGTCGCATCCAGCATCGGCCGCCGGAACGGCACACGGACGTAGATTGCCTCGACTCTCACAAGGCGAGGCGTAGCGGCTGGATCCAGATTGGGCATGTCAGCCATTCTAGTGGCCACAACGCGCCAGCCTTTCCGTGCCCGGCCCACCCGGTAGGACGAATCGGGCCCCGCTCGGGTGGGCCCAACCGGTCAGGCTAGCATCGCCTCGTGTTTGCCTCGCGCACTCAATCGGGGCCGTGCCAGCCGAGGGTTTGATCAGTGGCCAAGTCGAAGTCGCCGCAAGAGCCGAGCCTGCTCCCGGAGCCGGCGCCGAGGCGTTCCTCCCACCGGATCGGTCGCCGTGAGCAGCTCATCGGCCTGATCCTGATCGTCGTCGTGGTGGCAGGCACGGCCTTCGTCGGGCTCCGGCTGCTCGGCGGCAGCGCCACCACCGCGGCCCCGCTCACCATCTGGCAGAAGATCACCGCCGGCATCCGCGACACCGGCGTGCCCAAAGACACTGCGCTCCAGGCATTCTCATACCTCTACCGCGTCAGCATCCCCGGCGTAACCGTGCCCGACGGCGTCGCCGGCAGCGACTACCCAACCTCCGGCAGCGGCGCCATGCGCTGGGTCCAGGCCAACTGGAACACCCTGACGACCGACCAGCAGGCCGTCATCAACCGCTACCTCGTGCCCGGCCCCAACGACATCATCGTCCCGCTGACAGATGCCCCGACCGGTGACGTCTCAGGCGGCCTGGCCGGCGGTGCCGATCCCCGCGCTCCGCTCGCCGCGCCCGTCGCCCCGGGAGCCGTGACCACACACGCCGCGCCCGGCGCTCCCGCCGGCCTTGAAGCGGCCATGAACAAGGACCTCATGGCCGACATCGCCCACATAGGCGCCAGGCTCAACATGCCGATCCTGACGGTCGGCAACCCTTTCTACCCCAGGATTTCGCTGGATCTGAGCCCCCTTGACGGTGGCCTCGATCTCTTGGTCACCCACGCCTGGATGGACCACGGGTTCTACGAACCCTGCACCGTGACCGCCTGGAAGAACTCCTGGCAGAACGAGCAGGTCACCTCGAGCGGCGGCGTATCTCCTGCCCTCCACGCCGAGATCACGCACGAAGTCATCCACTGCTATCAGAACGTGATCTGGGGCGACCCCGACACATCAACCTCGATGGCCTCGTGGATCACCGAGGGTAGCGCGCTCTGGCTTGCCGCCGACGACACCCAAATCGAGGAGCCGATGCTCGCCTCAACCTGGGCAAACGGCTACTTCAAGCCGGAGATCCCGCTCACCAACCGCTCCTACGACGCCTTCGGCTACTACTCCCTGCTGGACTACACCGGCCGCGACCTGTGGAGCCTGATGAAGCCCGGCTGGACTGCCGCTGCCACGCAGCTCCAGCGCTCCAACGCTTTCATCGCCGTCCTGCGCGGCGATGACCAGGACATCCGCGACTCATGGGCCACCTCCTACCTGCGCCAGACCAACTGGGGCGCGCCGTGGATCATGCACGGCTTCGGTCTTCCGGATACCGCCCAGGTTGTCCGCCACCCGATCCAGGCCCAGGCGGACCCGGGCTACGACGGCTCGCTCCAGGGCCGTGCCAACACCGTACTCAACGTGACCGCATCTGCCGGCGAGGTCGTGACGATCACCACTACCGGCCTGGCCAGTGTTCACGATGATCCCGGCAACAACACGCTCAGCTTCCAGACGGAGAAGTTCTGCGCGTCGGGCGAGTGCGTCTGCCCCACGAACACGCCGAGGGCCGGCCAGAAGGTAGCGACCAAGAAGCTGACGATCCCGTTTGTGCTGGCCCTCAACTCGCCCTTCGGCGGGTCCACATACAACGTCGTCGGGCGCAAGCTGGAGGACGAGTGCGGCCGCAAGGCAACGCCGCCGCCCGCCGGCAGGCCGTGCACGGGCAAATGCGCCAACTCGAACGGTGACCCACATCTGCTCACCGTCAACAACTACCGCTACGACTTCCAGGGCGCGGGCGAGTTCACCCTGCTGCGCTCCGCCGACAAGAGCCTCGAAATCCAGGCCCGGCAGGAGCCCTACACAGGAAATGGCGTGCCGCGGGTGGCGACCAACACGGCGCTCGCAGCGAAGGTCGGAGCGCACCGAGTCGGCGTGTACGTCTCGTCTGCCGGTCTGACCGCCACACTCGACGGTTCGGCGCTGGATATCACCAAGACAACCGACCTCGGCGGCGGCGCGCACGTGGCGCCCTACACCGGCGGTCTCGAGATCGACTTCCCGGACGGAACCAGGCTCTGGGCCCTGTCGGTGGGCGCATATGGCATCAACACATTGATCTCCCCGTCCGACTCGCTGCGAGCGAGTGGCGTCGGTTTGCTCGGCCCGATCACGCCGGGCGGCATGGGCGTACCGGCCCTGCCCGACGGAACGCAATTGGCCAAGGCGACCGACAAGCACCAGCGCCATAGCGTGCTCTACGGCCAATTCGCCGACGCCTGGCGCGTGACGGACTCAACCACCCTTTTCGACTACGCCGCCGGCAAGTCAACCACGACGTACACCCAGAAGGGCTTCCCGTCCGAAACGGCCGATATCGTCTACAGCGACCTCTCGGCCGAACAGCGGGACGCCGGTGCGGCCGCCTGCTCCTCGGTCACCGACCAGCAACTCAAAGACGATTGCGTCTTCGACGTGGGCGTCAGCGGACAGATCGGGTTTGCCGACGGATACGTCGCCGAGCAGCCGCTGTTCGACATCGGCATGGCAACCCCGTCCGAGCTGCCCACGAGTTCCAGCTCCGTGACCGCATCTCCCGGCACGGTCACCGGGGCCATCGCTTTGACTCAGGCGGCCCAGGTCGGCGGCGCGGTCGTCGGGCCGGACGGCAAGCTCTACTTCTCGATCGCCCTCGCGGGCGGCAAGGCGTCGCTGCTCGAGGTCGATCCGGCGACTGGGACGATCATCCATCAGGTGGACATCCCCAAGACAACCAGGATCCACGTTGCGGCCGGCTCCGTCTGGGCGCCGGGCCTCATCGTGGACTCACGTGCCAACAACTGCAGCGTCACCCGCTTCGACGCCCAGACCCTGGTGCAACAGGCAACGGTGCCCATCCCCTGCGCCGCTTTCGGCCCAACGATCGTCTCGGACGGGCAGGCGATCTGGTACGAGGACACTAGCAAGTTCGATTCCGACACCGGGAACGGCGCCCAGCTGGTCCGGATAGACCCGGCCACGAACAAGCCCGGGACGAGCGTCCCGCTGCCCTACATCAACGGCCTTTGGCTCGACTCGCAGGGAGCCCTCTTCGTGTGGGACCCGAATAAGGGCACGTACGGCCTCACTACCGGTGGCACGGCCATGGATTCATACGGCAAGACGGCCCAGGTGTTCGCGGCCGGCACGGGCTTCTGGGTCCAGAGCGCCAACAGCCAGCCTGGCTCGTACTACACCCACCCCGGAACTCCGGACGCGACCGTGACGATCAAGGGCTCGCTCGTGGGCGGCGAGGCGACTGCCGCATACGTCGACGACACCGGCGCAAACGGAACGACGCAATTGCTCCGCTATCCTGCCGACGGGTCCGGCCCGGTTGCGATCGGGACGGCGCCGACGATCGGAGACAACAACCTCGGCTACTATGCCGACCCGCTGCCGCTTCCCGCTCAAAACGGCGTCGTCAAGTACTGGCTGCTGACGCCGTCGGGAGCCACCACGGCGACGATCTATCTGCAATGGATGCCGCTGCCGTGACCGAATTGCTGCCTGGGTGCCGATCCATACCCCGGCTCCGGCCCGGGGCCGGGGCGACGGGAAGTCGCCACCGACCGCCTCGGCGCTGGCGGGCTGGCCCGAATTCATGCCGTAGACACTCAGGCTGTTGTTCCAGACGTAGATCACGCCGTCGCCGCCACCCATCAGCCATCCATCAATCTGCTTGGTGACCTTCCCGGACGAGATGTCACATCTCTTGGTCACGTACTTCCATGAAACGACTGCGGTGCTCCGGAAGCCGCCGTTGCCGTCCAGGGCGACCACGCTCGGCCAGGGAGCCACGCAAGCCATGGCGCATGTGTTGCCCTGGGATAGACCCCATAGCGGGCAACCACCTAGTTCGTGGCCAGGTCAACGGCGTCGACCTCCGTGAAACAGGCGATGTACGCGCGCCCGCTCGCCACGGGTATCGGAATCATCCCCGTGTACTGACACGACACGGCGTCAAGAACCTTGCCCTGGATCACAGTTGCCTGGTCCAGTGCCAGCACGCTGACCACGGGACCGAGCGTCGGCGTAGCCGGATCCGAGGTCGTGGGCGCGTCGGGGCTATGGGAAGGGTGCGGGTCGTCGCTCGTATGGTCGTATGGGCCCATCGTGGGCGAGTTAGTCCGTTGCTGGGTCGGCGTCGATGAAGCGCCCGCGATCGGGTTGGTCGCGCCGGGCGTGCGTCCGAATCCCGATGTTGCGGCCAGCAGCAGTCCGCCGACAAGCACGACGACACGAGCGATTCCGGCGCCGGTCGCGATTGCCCCGCGAGTCAACCACTTCAGTTTCGGGGCTCGCCTGACGACGAACTCCGGCCGGGCCAGCGCCCATTCCCGAACCCTTGCCGGCACCGACTTGGACTCTGCGTCAGGCGCCTACTCGGTCCCAGATTCGGGCTGTCCCACTTCGTCCATGTCGCCACACTCCAGATGCCGGTCGTCCGACGCAGTATTGCAGGTCGGGCTGGGCGGTAAATGGACGGCGCAAGCAACCAATACATGGCGCGCGTAGCCGCGATTCGGGATCCTTGGGAGTGGTGGGCGATACTGGACTCGAACCAGTGACCTCACGGATGTGAACCGTGCGCTCTAACCAACTGAGCTAATCGCCCACGAGGGAAACATGCGTGTTTACTGTCTCCACCGTCTCTGGATTCTACCCGATAGCCCAGAACAGTGAGGGACAAAGTGGTGGACCATAGCCGTTGACGGCAGATTCCTGACCCCACTGGGGTCAGATCCGCAGGCGGTCGGAGCATTGGAGAACCGCGCCGGATACAGGAAACCCCGGAAGCCCAAGAGGGCCGCCGGGGTGCTGTCGGTGCGTGAGGGGCCATATCAGGAGGCTGCAATCTCCTCCAGCCACGGGAGGGCTTCCCCAATGCTCTCGGCCGCCAGAAGAATTGTTGGGTCGTACTTGTAGTCGTACTTCTCCGTCGTCCGCGATGAGCTGTGCCCCATGAAGTGCTGGCGGGTGGCCATCGCCACGCCGCGCATGTTCATGAGCGAGTCGCACGCGCGACGAAGCCCATGGAGGCTCGTCGCCTCGAGCCCGGCTCGCTCCGCGTACCGAGTCAGTTCTCGCGCCAGGTTGCGGTGACCATATGTGCCGCCCAGGTAGGTCGTGATCACCAAGTCACGATCGCCCTTCCAGCGATGGCCGGCACTAATCTGTTGCCGACGTTTCAGTGACTTGTACGCATCCAGCATTCGCACGATGGGCCGAGGAAGGGCAATCGTGCGAGCCTCCTCGTCCTTCTTGCTCTTGAGCCGGTCACGGATGGTGTGATCGCGGTCCATTTGCCGCTGGAGGCGCACCAGGCCTTTGTCGAAATCGATGTCGGTCCATTCGAGGCCCAGTATCTCCGATTCGCGGAGGCCGCCGAAGGCGGCCAATGCGAACGCTGGGGTGAGGTACTCAGCATGGCAAGATCGAAAGAAGACCTCGATCTGCTCGGGCGTCCACGGTGCCTTCGGACGCTTGCACGATGGCGCGAATGGTGGCTTCACGCCGTCCAGAGTGTTTCTGTTGAGGCCGCTGCGCCTTGGGTTCTGCCACGCATCGCCCATGAAGGACGTGACGACGTTCCACATATGGAACCGGCTCGTTTCGCCAAAGGATCTTGTGACGGTACGCGTCTTGCCGCTACTAGGCCCGACAATCGTCTGGGTGTAGGTCGCCGGGATCTTCCGAATCGCGTCGCGCACAACCATCGGTTCGAGTTCGTCGAGCCGGAACTCGCCGAGCGCCGGCAGGATATAGCGGTCGAGGTAGGTGCCGTAGTTCTTATCTGTGTTCGGCGACCAAACGCCAACGTGGGATTCACGCCAAACCTTGACCCATTCACGAACGGTCAGGGCAACCACTTGAGCGGGCCCCGCCGCTCGTTCTGCCTCTGCCTTCTGCCACGCGGCAGCGGCGTCGATGTCTGCTATCTTGCGTCGCTTCTTGGCCTTGAGTTCGGCCTCGGTCGGGGCGCTGATGTACCAGCGCTTGCCGTTGTACGCGAACGTGTGGCGGTAGCCGCCCTTCCACTCGATCGTTGACCCTGTTCCATAGAGATGCGACTGCTCGGCCGAAGCCATGAGAACTTTGGTGGTCATTTTGTCTCCTGCATCGCCGCGGCCCGAGCCGCGGCGACGTTAGTGATCACCTCTTCGGCCGTCGCTCCATAGAAGGAACGGCGGCGGCCGGCGACGGTCGCGTTGACTTTGTAGTCCCCTGAAGGACGCACCTTTGGGGTCAACCCGCGCATCCTGACGACCGGCAATTTGTAGGTCGGCGAACCCTTGAAACGGCCGAGGTGTTCGCGCTTGTATCTCGCGACCTCGGCTCGTGTCACGAGCCACATCCGGCCCACCTGCGTCGCGGCCAACTTGCCGTTCTTGGCCTGGCCGCGGAGGGTGCGGGGGCTTAGCCCAAGTTCTGCCGCAGCTTCACCGATCGTCAGGATGTCCACGTCAGGATCGCCTCCGCGCGGGGATCTGGCCCCGCGG
>DASVKT010000083.1:0-1571 GCA_036385235.1 Candidatus Limnocylindrales bacterium
GAAGCGCTTCGTCCTGATCTCGACGGACAAAGCCGTGGAGCCCGTCTCCGCAATGGGCGCCACCAAACGCCTGGCCGAGTTGCTGACCGTGGCCGCGGCCAAGCGCACGGGCCGCCCGTTCGTCGCCGTCCGCTTCGGCAACGTCCTCGCATCGAGCGGCAGTGTCATCCCGATCTTCCAGCGTCAGCTCGAGCAGGGCCGCCCAATCACTCTCACCCACGCCGACGCGACGCGCTACTTCATGACGATCCCGGAGGCTGTTAGCCTGGTTCTCCAGGCCGGCTCCACGCCGGACAGCGGCGTCATCTTCGTCCTGGACATGGGCGAGCCGGTCAAGATCGTGGATCTGGCCCGCGACCTGATCCGCCTCGCCGGCCTCCCCGAGGATCAGGTGCCGATCGTCTTCACCGGCCTGCGGGCTGGGGAGCGGCTCCACGAATCGCTCAGCCACGACCACGAGACAACAGACAGAACCGACCACGAGTCGATCACCCGCGTCCGCGACAGCGCCGTGGGAAGCACCGGCGAGGAGCTGGCCCAGCTGCTGGCGGACCTCACCGCCGCGGTGGCGCTCCACGACGACGACCAGACCCGCGACATCCTGCGCAGGGTGGCCGGGCTGAGCAAATCGAAGGCCGGGGCCAAGGCGGCTCCGAAGAAACGACAGGCGGTGGCCGAATGAACGACAAGACCGAAACCGGGGCCGCGGGAGGCACGGCCGCAACCGGGGCCGCGGCAGGCACGGCCGAAACCGGCGCCGCGGCAGGCTCGGCCGCAACCGAGACCGCGTCGCCCACCCGCAAGATCCCGTTCCATCGCCCGTCCATCGGCACGGCCGAGCGAGACGCGGTGATAGAAGTGCTGGACTCGCGCTGGCTAACCACCGGCCAGAAGACTGTGGCCTTCGAAGAGGCCGTTCGGGCGCGCGTCGGCGCGGGCCACGCCGTGGCCGTCAACTCCGCAACGGCCGCACTGCACCTGATCCTGGAAGCGCTCGGCATCCGAGCCGGCGATGAGGTGATCGTCCCCACTTACACCTTTGCCGCGTGCGGCGAAACGGTCCGCTACCTCGGTGCGCGGCCGCGGCTCGCGGACGTGGATCCGGTCACCTTCAACGCCACCGCCGCCACAATCGAGGCCCAGCTCCGTCCGGAGACCAAGGCCATCATGGTGGTCCACTTCGCCGGGCTGATGGCAGACATGGCCCCGATCCTGGAGCTTGCCCGCAGCCGCAACCTGCCGGTCATCGAGGATGCAGCCCACGCCCTTCCGGCCAGCCGCGACGGGCAAGAAGCCGGAACCCTGGGCACCGCCGGGGCGCTCAGCTTCTATGCCACCAAGACCGTGACCACGGGCGAAGGCGGCATGATCGTCACGGACTCCGACGAGATCGCCAACCGGGCCCGTTCGATGCGGCTCCACGGCCTCACGCGCGACGCCTGGAAGCGCTACTCCGGCGGCGGCAGCTGGTATTACGAAATCGAGGACGTGGGGTTCAAGTACAACCTCACAGACCTAGCCGCCGCCATCGGTTTGGTTCAGCTGGACAGGGCGGAAGGGATGCGCGTCGA
>DASVKT010000084.1:0-19901 GCA_036385235.1 Candidatus Limnocylindrales bacterium
GCTCCGAAGGTGTCAATCGAGTGGCACCTAAGGCTCCCTCACTTGCGAGCGATGCGGCGACGGCAACACCCACCCGGACCCTGCAAATCCCTAACAAACCGCGTCAGTTCCGGATTATTGGGCCTCCGAACGCCCGCGACGTCGGTCCTGCGCCAAACGGTCGGCGTAACATCGGTATGTAAATTCCACCGCTCAGCCTCTGGAGTCTCCGTGTCGAGCGAGCGCAATTCCCAGGTTGTGTCGACGGGCATTGCCGCCGGCCTGGCGAGAATCCGGGCCGACCAACCTTCGCCTTCACGCTGCCCGGCATCACGCCCCGGCAAATCGCCACAGAGTTGGGGAAACGGGGAATCGCGACATGGGACGGCGATTACTATGCCTACGAACTGATTCGGGCCCTCGGCCTGGCTGAGTCGGGCGGCATGGTCCGTGTCGGTCTTGTGCACTACAACGAACCCGCTGAGATCGAGCGCCTCGCCCAGGCGCTCCGGGAGATAGCCGAATCGGCTGCGGCACATCCGCCGACCTAGTCGCGAGGGAGGGACCATGACGGACCAGGGACCATTGGCAGCCGCGTTCTTCGAGGCCATCCGCAAAGGCAACGACATGGCCATCGACACGGCCCTCGGGCTACACCCAGAGCTGATCCACGCCCGCGACGAAGCGGGGCTCTCGCCGGTGCTGGCTGCGGCCTACGCCGGCCACACCAAGCTGGCGACGAGGCTGGCGGGGCTGACGGCCAAGACCCCGGACGGCTTGGACTTCTTCGACGCCTCCGCCATCGGCAACGTCACCGTGTGTCGGACATTGCTCAGTTCCGACCGGGCCTCCGTGGATGACCGCGGGCCGGACGGGTACACCGGTCTCCACCTCGCCGCCTTTTTCGGCCAGCTGGAAGTAGCGCGCCTGCTGCTGGGCCGCGGCGCGGATCCGAACGCAGTCACGCTCAACGGGGCGCGCGTCACGCCGCTTCACAGCGCCGTCACGGCCAAGCACCGCGACACGGCCAGCCTGCTGCTCGCCCTCGGCGCGTCGCCCAACGCAGTTCAGCGCGGCGGGTTCACGGCCCTGCACATCGCCGCCCGCGATGGCGACGAGGTCATCGTGGACATGCTCCTACTGCGCGGCGCCGATGCGACTCGCAAGAGCGATGACGGCAAGACGTCTATCGATCTGGCCGGAGAGAACGGGCACGCGGCGTTGGCGGGATTGATGCGGAGCCACGCAGGGAAGAGGTAGGAGCCAGCCAGACCGGGTCGAGTCGGCCCGCGGCGCCAACTTGCCCGGCCCGCGGCCTAAACCGGCGAACCCAGCCAGACCGGCAACTCTTTGGCGAGGGTCGCCAGCGGCAAGGTTCCATGGCCCAGAACCGCATCGTGGAAAGCCCGGATATCGAAGGCGGGTCCGAGTGCCGCGGTAGCCTCGCGCCGGAGCCGCTCGATCTCGCGCTGGCCCACTTTGTAGGTGAGCGCCTGGGCCGGCAGGCAGATGTAGCGGTCCGTCTCGATGGTCGCATCCGTCCGGGATAGGCCGGCCTCGAGCAGCTGGGCGATTGACTGCTCACGGGTCCAGTGGAACGCGTGGATGCCCGTGTCGACGACGAGTCGGGCGGCGCGATGCGACTGGCCGTCCAACATGCCGAAGCGCTCGGACTGGTTGAGATAGAGGCCCATCTCGTCGGCCAGACGCTCGGAGTAAAGACCCCAGCCTTCGACGTACGCCATGCCGGCCATGCGCGACCCAAGGCGCCGGAATTCGTTCAGGCTCGGATGCTCGGACTGAAGGGCGAGCTGGAAGTGATGGCCCGGAACCGCCTCGTGGAAGCTCATCGAGGCCAGCCCGACGTAGCTCCGGCTCGGCAGGTCGTAGGTATTCACGTAGTAGACGCCGCCGCGGCTGCCATCGATGGACGGCGGATAGTAGAAGGCGGCCGGCGAGTCGGCTTCCTTGAACGGCTCGACCGATCGGACCTCACAGCTCGCGCGTGGCAACCGGCCGAAGTATTCCGGCGCGGCGGCGAGGGCCCGCTCGATCTGGCCTCGGGCGCGGTCCAGCAGCTCTTCGATGGATCCCGGAATTGCGGCCGGATCCGCCCGCAATGCGCGGCGGGCGGCCGCCGTGTCGTCGCCGAAACCCAGGTCCCGCGCGATCACCCGGCGCTCGGCCTCGATGGCGGCGAGTTCATCCAGCCCGATCTGGTGGAGTTCGGCGGCATCCGCATCCAGAGAGGTCCAGGCCCTGATCTGGGTCTTGTACAGCTGATCGCCGTTGGGCGCGGAGCAGAGGCCGGGCTCGTCTCGGGAAGCCTCGCGGTAATCGCCCAGCAGTGCCTCGAGGAATGCCTGGTCCGCAGGCCGGACGTACTTGCCCACGGCCTGGATCAATCGCTCGCGATCTCCTGGCTGCGGGACCTTCAGCACAGCCACGATCGGCGACTGCTCGTCCGGGATGGCGAGGAGCCGCTCCATCTGGCTGATAACTCGTTTCGTAACGATACTCGCAGCCGTCAGGCCGGCGGCCAGACCTTCGCGCATGTTCTCGATGTTGGCAGCCATGAAACGCGGATAGTCGGCCAGTCGGGCCATGAAGGCATCGAACTGTTCGGGCGTCTCGGTCGGCTGGAATGCGGCAAGCATCGGCATGAAGGTTTGCGGGCCGTCCATCTGATCGACGACCTTGAGCCGATCGATGCGCTGCGCCTGCTGCTCAAGCTCGATGTCGCAGATGACCCGCAAGATATCCAGCGTGATCCGCTCTTCGGGAGGGAGGCCGGTCGTCTCGGCCGCTTGGGCCTCGATCGCGTCGGCGCCGGCAAGTGTCGACTGCATATGCGCCCTGGCCATGTCGCGGCCGTCGGGCCCCGGGTCGTCCAGCCGATCCATGCCCTGCTCGTAGCCGAGGAGAGTGGCCGTGATCGGCGACAGATCCAAGAAGCCGTTCCAGAAACGGTCCGCCAGTTCATTGACTGCGTCGGCCGCGATCGAGACGTCGCCCACGGGAGCCTCCAGAGACTCGTCAGCGGCCCGGGCCCCGCGTAGTGGCCCCAGACGGCGGCTGTTACCACTAGGTTAGCGCCTGGGGCGGGAGAGGCGGCGCGGGGAGAGGCGGCGCGGGGAGAGGCGGCGCGGGGAGTGGCGGGGCAGCCTGAGCCGCACAGTCGGCGACCGCAAGCCCAGCCGAGGCCGCCTGAGTCCGAGCCGGCGCGGCGGTGGCGCAGGCGGTCCGGCGCGGCGCAAGCGATCCTGCCAAATGCCAACCCGGGTAGCGCGGGACAGGGTCGGCGCTCCGCATTTCTTCGCGATCCTGCCAAATGGCAACCCGAGCCTGCAGGTGGCAGGATCCCAGACGGGTCGCCTGGTCTGCTTCGGACCGCCCGGGCCGGTTTCGCAAGATTCGAGACAGTCCAACGGTCTTCTCGCGCTGCGATTCGGACTCGCGCTACCCGGGTTGGCATCTGTCATGAAGACGGGGCAGACACCGCCTATTGCCTAGGATTAGGGCTTCAGTGGGAGATGATCGTCGGGGAGCGGATCGTCGACGACGCCACCAGCCTCAACGACCAGATGCCAGGTATTCGTTGCCGGAGAGAACAGGCGCCAGCATTCGTCAGGCGACTCGTCACCCTCCATTTCGGCGAAACCCCAGTCGGCGAAGGCCTCGAAACTGCATCCGTCGGCGAAGGCCAGATGAAGGTCACCGACCGGACTCATGTCGGCCGCCTCGACAACATGCGCAGGCTCACCGTGCAGCAGGAACTCTTCCATCATCTCATCGCGCCGGCTCGATTTCTTGTGTACCTCGGTCCAGTCGAATTCCTCGTCAGGCACGCCCGTTCGCGGCGCCCACAGGTCGTGGAAACCGACCATCAAGCGCCCGCCGGAAACGATGCGCCACGAGGATGAGAGGTGGAGCGCGAATTCGCCGACGATCTGCGGCTCACCTCGAAACGACATCACCTCGAAACGACAGCCTCGGTACGCGGGCGCCGAACTGGAACATCTCCATGTCGGCGGCCCGAGTGGAATCCCACAAACTGAGTCCAACCAGGGCATCCAGCATCCTCCTGGCCGACTCACTGGCCGACTCACTCATGGCTTCCCCCACAGCTCCATCACCCCTCAAACAGCGGCAGCTGCTCCCCCACCGTGTCCGCCACGGCATCCAGACCCAGATACGGCTCCATGTCCGCCAGCGTTGCGTCCGGCCTGGCGGCGTACTCGGCGAGGTGGTTCCACTTCATGAAGTGCCAGTTGCGATCTTCGATGGACTTGCGGAGAAGCGGCGAGCGGGCGAGTTTGAACTTGATCAACTCGGCGCGTTCCGGCGGCACGACGAGGAAGCGAACGCATTTGTCGTCGGCGGCGTAGCGGGCGTGGCGAACGAGGACGGGCTCGCCCATCATGGCCGTCCATTCGACTTCGAAGAGGAACGTGGCCTTGCGACGGACGTACCAGGCGCAGTCGATTCGATCCAGTTCCCCTTCCGGCGCCCAGGTGATCAGCGGCAGATGCGCCTCGCGCTCCGACTCGTCCAACCAGGCAGCTAGTGGCTTGCCGTCGACGCGCCGCGTCTGCTGGCGGCGGCCGATCCAGACCTGCATGCCGAGCTTGTGGCCGACGTCGGCCAGCATGCCGATCATCCGGTCGTGCTGTGAGCCGCGAGCCTCCAGCTGCTCGAAACCGGCTACGTCGTCCGCGGTGCTGTTGGGCGAGAGGTAGCTGGCCAGGCACGCTTCGATGAGGGCGACGTCCGGCAGCTCGCCGTCCTTGAACATGGCCGTGGTCCGGTCTATGGCGCCGCGTTCCGTGAGATGCCCGGCCGAAGAGAGCAGCGAGAAGACGGCCCACTCGACTCTGTCGGCGAGAGGCTGGGCGGCAACCCCGCGGTCCTCCTCGGAGGCGAGCCAGTATTGGCCCGGCTCGATCTGACGGATGCGCCGGTTGTTGGGACGATCGATCTCCTCGTGGATGATTTCGATCAGCTGAGCCACGGGATCCGGCGCGGTCTCTTCTTCCTGTACTCGGGGCACGATCGAGCCGCTGGGCGGCGCCCCCGGGGTCATATCCGCGATTGGGCCCGGCGCCGGCGCCGATCTGTCCCTGAGCGAGGCGCCGGCCCGCACGCTCGGCACGGCGCCACCCGCGGCTGGGGCGCCGGCTCCCGACCCGGTACTGCCCGCCTCCACCCAGGCCGCCCAACCGTCGTCGGCGCGCTCGGGTCGCAGGATTCGAGCGAGTCTGGCGAGCTGGCCGCACTTGTCCAGGCCGATCAGCAGATCGCCGAGCAGCAGATCGAACGAGACCGGCTCGCCGCGGGCCTTCAGCAACTCCACGACGGTCTCCGTGACCATCTGGGCCGCAACACTCGCCCGGAAGACGCCCTCGTCCACCTTCTGCGGCCCGGCAAAGACTCCGGGGCTGCGGATCGTGCCGGGGTCACCGGCTCCGCCAGCAACCGGCGGCAGCGACCGATTTGCGCGGGTCCGCGGTCCCGGGGCCATGATGCCCGTCGACGGCACGAAGACGACCATCCCGGCGCTGCCATCGCCACCGCGCTGAAGCCTTGCCTCGATCAGACGGCAACCTGCCGCTGCTCCGCCGAGCGCCGCCGCGACCAGAGTGGCGGGCTCATCGTCGTCCAGCAGGATTACCGCGCGGCCCGTCTGCGATAGCGCCGGAGTGGCGATGGCCAGCGTCCGCGCCACCTCCCTGGCCAGTTCGATCGCATCTTCGGCCGGACTCGGCTTCACGGACGGCTTGTAGAGGGAGTCGTACGGCAGCATGGAGACGGCCGCAGCGCCAAAGATCCAACCGGTGCCGTGGTACGACGCCGCGAGCCGGTCCGGCGTCCAGCGCAACGGCTCCTGGCCGAGCATCAGCTTCACCCGCGAAGGCGACGGCGCATGCGACATCCGCTCGCCGTGCAGCCCGAGCTTGCGCAACGATGAATGCGTCGCCTCGCCCACGGTTACGTTGGCGGTAGTGCCTTCCAGAGCCGCCATATCCACCCCGAGCCTCGCATAGGCGGAACGCGGCATGGCTGCTTCCAGCCGCTGGGCAAAACCCCTCACCAGCGTCAGCCCGCCCTCGAAAGCCTGCCACGGGTTGATCTCGCGCCACTCGTTGACGGCCGGAACCTTCAGCACTCCGTTGGCGATACGCACGGGGGCCGGCTTGCCGTGCGACACGTTGAGGCGGCTGGCCAGGATCACAGCGTGGAGGAAGGCCAGGCGCAGCGTCGCCGTCATCGCGCCCATCCGCTCCTCGGCGTCGATGCGAGTCAGGATTGCGTGCAGTCCCGCAAGCTGGCGCGGGGTGTGCAGATCGATGAGCTGATCCACCAGCGGATGCGTGGGTCGAGGCGCCGGGAAACGCTTGCGCATCGCCTCTCGGACTTCGCCGCCGGCCAGCACCGACTCGGCCATCCGAACATCTGCGTGCGTGGGATCTGCCGTGCGCAACTCTGCCCCGCCGAGCTGCTCGTGGCATTGGGCACACTTGTACTCGCGGGCAAGTGGCCGGAGCGACTCCTCCGGGCGGTACGACCAGTCGGGCAAGATGCCCCTGGCAGGGGCCGCGAGCAGGCCGGCTACAGACGCCAGGGAGCCGGAACTCGAAGCGCCGGCCGCCGAAGCGCCGCCCGCCGAAGCCGAGCCCGCCGTCTTGCCTCGCTTCTTCGGCTGGACCGGCGCCCCGCCGACCGGATTCGCAATCGGCTGCCAGACCATCGCGTCGAGAACGATCGGCTTGCCGCATCTCGGGCAGACGCTGGCGTATCGAGCCTCGATGGCCTTCCGAACCGTGGAGCCGGCGAACGGCGCATTGGCGATCGCCGCCACGGACTTTTCGAGTTGGCGCAGATCCGGCGGCCGGAGGACGACGTCCGCCAGAAGCCGAGTGAGCGGCCACGTTTCGAAATCGGCGGCCCGGCGCTGCTCGGCGATCGCCGCCCGAGCGACCCAACCCCCGCGGCCGTTCAGATCCAGAACGATCTCGCCGGTCTTGGTCCAAGCCTCGATGGCCGCCACCAGTTCGGCGGCCGCGGCAGGCTGCGCCAAGCGCTCGAAAAAGGGCAGCGCGGAGACGCTGGCGAGCCCTGGCTCGGGGTTAGTTGTGTCGCGCCCGATCATGCCTCAATTGTGACAGACGGGGCTCACCCGAGAATAGCTCGAACCTTTCCGGCGCGCCGGACACAGAAGTGGCCGGCAAACCCGCCGGCCACTGAACTCTGTATCTGGTTCCAGTTCTGAAACCGGTCCTACGGGGCCGGTTTCCGGTATCTAGGGCTCGTCGACCTCGTCGACGTCGTCCTCGAAGGCTTCCTCGCCGGTGACTTCGGCGGGCAGGACGCGATCCAGGTCCTGGATCTCATCGTCATCATCGTCGTCATCGAGGTCCTCTTCCAGCGACTCCTCCTCGCGGAGCAGCGTGCCCTTGGTGTAGGGGCGCAGGTCCGAGGATCGGGCGGCCGTGGGGAAGCTGACCTTGCCGTAGTTGCGGGGGTCCTGGAAGATTTCGCGGATCACGATGCGGACGTCGCGATCACCGAGCGAGGTGATACCGGCCGAGTACTTGTTGCCCTCGGCCAGGAGCTTGAGCAGGCGGGCCGCAACGCGCGGCTCCACGATGCCGATCTTGTTGCCGTTGGCCCAGCAGAAGAGGCGGTTGCCCTCCGCGATCAACTCGACGGAGTCACCCGGGTTGACATGGGCCAGAGCTCGCGGCGAGGCGAGGTCCGTCAGCATCGCGAAGCCGGTCTTGCCGGTCTCCTCGACGAAGATGGCGACCGGGGCCTTCTCGGCCTTCTCCGGCGCGGCGTTCTTGTCGCCGGCTTCGCTCATCAGCACTCGCAGCCGCTCGATATTGCGCTCGGCGATGCGGTTGGTGGGATCCAGCGCCAGCGCGACCTGGTAGTGCTCACGCGCGTCGCCCAGCTCGCCCTGTTCCCAGAGCGACTTGGCCAGGCGGTTCTCCGCTTCCGGATCCGGACCGAACTCCAGGATCTTGCGGTTTGTCTCAGCGGCCTCTGCCCAGCGACCCGCTGCGCCGTGGCCGATTGCCTGCTCGACCAGCTGGCGCTTGATCCGAACGGAGTTCCCGCCGGTTGTCTTTTCGATCTCGGGGAAGGCCAAGGAGATGCGTCCTTTCGTAGGCTGCGCCAGGCCGATTGCTGGAGCGGCAAGATGGCGGTGGTTGCCATCTCGCGGAAGGCATACCAATTCTGGCGGGGATGGCCCGCCCGGACATTGTTTCTAGCATCCAACCGCCCGCCTGTCAACGCGGAGGGTGTTTGACGGCCTCAGATCCGGGCCCGAGTCCGGGCCCGGCCGGTGTCGACGGCAGGCTCCGTGGATCCAGAAACTGGAAGTTGCCGGATTCACATCAGATCCACCGGAGGCGAGGAACTCGGCCTGCCAACCGCGGCCAATCACGGTTCAGTCCCGGATTCGGAGCCACTCATGTCGGAGATGACGCGACGACCAGCACGATCCGCTCGTCGCGTCATCTCCGACCCAAGGTCTGGACCAGTCCCTATTGCTGAACTGTTCGCCCGATGTCGGCCTGGTGTGAATCCGGCAGAAACTGGGGGGGGGGACGTCCCGCACGGCCCCGCGGCCGCGGCCAAGCCACAATTGCCCGCTCCACACCCGCCCACGCCGCCAACCGCCGAGCCGCCACTCACCCCGACCACTCACCCTCGCCGAACGAACGCCCGCAACTCCCCCGCCCAGACCTGGAGATCCAACCGCCGATCGTTCGTCGGCACCCAGGATGGACGCCGATCGCGGCAGCAGGACGTGGCTCTTGAGCGCGGCCAGCGGCTTGCGGGCATGGGCGGCGGCGTCTTTCCAGGTGTGGTGAACGTGGAGGGCCGAGCCGTGGTCGATCAGCCAGAGCCGCCGGTGCCAGGCGAGCATGTTGGTGTTTCTGGCGTCGCGATCCACGTTGGTGACGAAGGAATCGAACCAGACGACGGCTGCGCAAAGATCCGGCGGAGGCGCAAAGCTTGCGGCCGGGTCGAAGCCCAGCGATCCCGGGAGGAAGTCCAAACCAACGTTCACGCCGCTGCTCCGCTGGAGCAGTTCCCGGATCTCCTGATCCGGCTCGGCGGCCGCCAGACGCGGGTCGAAGTCCAGCAGCACGATCTCCGGGACCAGCAGGCCAAGCGCCCGACCGATCTCGCCCGCGATCACTTCGGCCACGAGTGCCTTCACGCCGTGGCCGGCGCCGCGGAACTTGGCCACGTACAGGCCGTCGTCGTCGGCCTCAACCACCGCCGGCAGCGAACCACCCTCGCGCAGCGGGGCCACATATCGAGTAGCAGCGACTGACGGACCACGCGCCAGGTATCAGGCCGGGAAAGCGGCCGCGCACGGGGGAGATGACGGGTGCGTGGCGCGAAGTTTGGGAGTGGCTCCGGGGCGTGGCTCCGGGGCGTGGCTCCGGGGAGTGGCCCCGGGGCGTAGCTCCGGGGCGTAGCTCCGGGGCGTAGCTCCGGGGAATGGCTCCGGGGAGTGGCTCCGGGGAGTGGCCCGAGCCCCGCACGCCGGGCGGTTCGGCGCCCCGAGCCCCGCACGCCGGGCGGTTCGGCGCCCCGAGCCCCGCGGTGCCCTTCGCAGCCCGCCCCTACCGCCCGAACAACTCCCGCCCGAACAACCCCCACAGCACAACCGCAACCACCGCCACACCGATCACGGCCAGCTCCTCGAGGAGCCGCTGGTTCTGGGTGACGGGGTCCGGCGACTCGCGCAGGTCCGTGAGCAGATACGTCACGACGCCGAGTAACGCGGGAATAAAGAGCACCGGCAACGCGAGTGAGCGCAGGACAAACGCCCCGGCGGCCACAGGCGCGGCGTACTGGCCGACGGCCACGATCCGGACGATGCGGTCCATCCGATGCGGCGAAGCGAGCGCGGCCAGGCGATAACCCACCACGCCGGCGACCAGCGCGTTGAGGATCACAAACCTGATCAGGTCGTTGGTAGTAAGCGACGAGCGATCGATGGCGAGCCCGTCTGGAACGAGTCCGCCGACGGCCACAAAACCAAGGAAGGCGATGCTCAGGCCTGCGGCACGAACGGCGAGGGGCCGCGGGTGAGGCGGCATCTCGGGCGTGCCGGGGACAACTTCTTCGGTGACGATCTTGGCCAGCCCGAACTCCGCTCGGGGGCGGGGACGGACTCTGATCGTGGGCGGCGTGACGTCCACGGCCGCGGCAACGGCCCTGATGCGCGGAGTGGCGAGCCCGGCCCGAGTCTGGGACTTGCCGTCGTCGTGGTCCTCGTCTGGCGAAGGCTCGGGCGCCTCGCCTGCGGCAGCCCCCGATTCGACCGCCGCCTGGGGCTCGGCCAGCACATCCGGCGCGGTCTCGAGAGAAACGCTCCACGCAACCACGACCCAACCGGCAAGGAATACGAGCGGCAGCCAGGGCCACGGGGCGACGAGGCGGGAAATCCCCGCGATGGAGAACGCGGCGAGAGCAGGCAGCATCATGGGGATGGCCGGCATGCGCCACGGACGCCACTCCCCGACGATCGGGCCCGTGCCGAGAGCGGCCGCTGCGGCTACCAGAACGGCCACGAGAAGCGCCGGCCCCGCGTCCAGCCAGTGATCCAGCACGGCGACAGACGCCACCGCGAGCCCGAGTTCCCGGGCCACATTTCGTTGCTGCATCCGAGCATGGTACGCAACCGCGCCGGATCGCGGCGGTTCGGCCAAGGGCGGCGCCCGGGCAAACCAGGTTTGCGCCACCACGTCGGCCGCGGATCGGTTGCATGCATCGCCGCCTGTACTCATCTTCACCGGGCTGATACAAAGTGCGACCGAGAGTCGCCGCGACCCTCCAACCGTCGAATCCGAGCTTGATCAGCGGTCGAGTTAGTCGTTAGCGTCTAACTCGACGCCCCTCGCACTCCCGGACGGTTGGCGGCCACGCGTAGCATCACCCGGGGTGAAGATGAGCAGCAACTTGTTCGGCCGGCGGTGGGCCAGGTCATGTCCTTCCTGCCCTCGATTTGCGCGAGACGCAAGATCCTGACCGGCGGCAACCCCGCGAAGTCGAACCTGTGCAGCAGCCGCAAGCATTCACCCGCGGACGGGCCAGGAAGCTCGCGATTGTCCGATATGTGCACCTGATGCAAGTGGTGCAGCCTGTCGGGCCGGCGCCCCTCAGCCCCCGGCGACCCGCCCGGGCTTGCCGGCGACCCACTCCAGCAACTCAGCTCGCGACCGCGTGTTCATCACCTGGTCGGCGGTGAGCCAGGCTCGCCGGGCCATCGCCGTGCCCCAGCGCAAGTTGTCCAATTCCTCTGTCCGATGAGCATCCGAATCAATCGTGAAGATGCAACCGAACTCGGCCGCCTGGCGCGCCCGCACGTCCGAAAGATCGAGCCGCTCGTCCGAGCCGTTGAGTTCCAGCGCCGTGCCGGTTCGGGCTGCTTCGGCAAAGACCGCGTCCCAGTCAAGGTCCAGGTCGTCGCGTGTACCGACGTAGCGGCCGGAGGGGTGGGCGATGATGTCGACGTTTGGGTTGCGGATCCCGGCCAGCGTCCGCGCCGTCAGCTGTTCGCGAATCTGCCGCCGAGAGACGTGGACCGAGGCGACTACGAGGTCGTATCGGGCCAGCAGTTCGTCCGGATAGTCGAGCGTCGCGTCCGCCCGAATCTCCAGTTCGCAGCCGTGCAGCAAGCGGAATCCTTCGGGCGAGGTTTCGGGCGGGGCCGTCCCGTCGGCTTCCTCGGCCTCGAAGCGCCGGTTGAGCGCCGCCACGATCCCCCGCTGCATCTCCACTCGCTCCAGCGTGAGGCCGTGAGCGATTGCCAGGCCCATGGTGTGATCGGTTAGCACCAGGTACGAATACCCGCGCCTCCGCGCCGACTCCGCCATCGCCTCGATGGAGTGCACGCCATCGGACCAGTCGGAGTGGCTGTGGCAATCCCCGCGCAAGTCGCCCCGCACAATCAAGGCAGGCAGAGTCCCCGCCAGGCCCGCCTCAACCTCGCCGCGGTCTTCGCGCAGTTCCGGCTCGATGAACGGCAGCCCCAGGAACCCGTACACCTCCGCCTCCGTGGGGAAGGTCCGCAATTCGGCCGCCTCTCCGCCGACGCCAACCGCCGGCTCGCCGTCCTCGCCCAGTCGCAGGTAGCCCTTCTCGGAAAGGCTCCAGCCCATGTCGCGAGCCATGCCGCGCAGCCGGACGTTGTGTTCCTTTGACCCGGTGAAGTGGATCAGGTACGTGCCCGCCTCGCCCGGCGGCATGATCATCAGGTCCACCTGCGGCCCGCGCAGCAGCCGGACCGCCGCCTTGTGCGGGCCCCTATTGATGACCGACTCCACGGAGCCCAGCGTCGTAAACCGCTCCACCAACTCGGCGGGCCGGTCCGTCTCCGCTAGCAGATCGAGATCGCCGATCGTCTCGCGCTTCCGCCGGAACGACCCGGCCGGCTGGATCGATCTGACGCCCGGCACCCCCGAAAGCTCGGCCAGGAGCGTTTCGACGATCGCTTCCGCCTGGCCCAGCCGCATGCGATCCTGGCGCGTCGCCAATGCCACGATCCCGGCCAGCACCGCTTGCTCAGTCTTCTCCGACATGCCCTTGAGGCCGCGCAGGCTGCCCGACTCTGCCGCGTGGCGAAGGTCGTCCAGGGTTTCGACGCCCAGCTCATCGTGGAGCTGCTTCACCGTCCGCGGCCCCACGCCGGGGATCTCCAGCAGCGCAACGAGGCTCGACGGCACTTCCTCACGCAGTCTGTCGTAGTACGCGAGGTGGCCGGTGCGAGCCAACTCCTCGATCTTCTTGGCAATCGCGTCGCCGACACCGGCGATCCTGGGCGGCTTGCCGTCCAGATAGGCCCGCGAAACCTCAATCGGCGAGTGGGCGATAGCGTCGGCCGCCTTGTGATAAGCCACCGTCTTGAAGACCAGTTCGCCCTTGACCTCCAGCATGTCGCCGATCTCGTGGAAGACGCGTGCCAGTTCGCCGTTGGAAAGGATCGGGGGCGCGTCGGGCTCAGCCATCGCTTCGAATGTTAGCCCGGCGGATTGGGTGCGCCGATGTGGCTCGCGGAGCGGACCGGCGGCCGAGCCGATCCTCATTGGACGCCCTCCGACGGCGAGCCAAGCAAGCTTGGCTTGAGACCGAGGCGGCGTCCGAGCACGAGCCAAGCAAGCTGGGCTTTGAGCGAGCGCACTCAAAGGTGTGCCGGTCCGGCAGCAAGTGGACCTTGGTCGTGGCATCGGACGATCGGTGCGCGTGCGCAGATACATGTCCGACGAGCCTGACAGCTGGTGCGTCCGAGCCACGTCATAGCTGCGCGTCATGCGATACAGAAACAACCGCTCTTGGCTTATAGGGGACTCGACACGGCCGAGCTGCGCGTCCGCAGCTGCAGATTCGACCTGAACGGGCTCTACGCCTGGTCTCCATGTCGCATGTGCATCTCCCGACGCGCACTCGCCTCCATGGCTGGGGATCAAGGTCGGGATTGCACTCCCCGATGCGCAGAAACGACGACCACGGGTGGGCGCGGGGTTCTATGCCACTACCGAGAGTCCATCTGCTGCCGGACTCAAAAGGTGCGTAAGCGAGGAGCACAGGGAGCAACGACGGCATCGGCCGACTGACGATGAGCTACTGGGCTACGTCTGAAGTCCACGCCTCAACCACCCGGTCGCGCCCCGTACGTTTGGCCGCATACAGCGCCCGGTCTGCGCGCTCCACGATCTCCGGGATCGTTTCGCCGGCGTAGTGGCCGGTCGCAACGCCAATAGAGACGGTGAGGCGGTCGGTCACGCCGTGCTCGCTCAGGTCCAACTCGCGGACGTTAGCGCGGATCCGCTCCCCGATTTCCAGAGCGATACCCGGCGTGGGGTTCCGGAGCAGGACCAGGAACTCCTCGCCGCCATATCGCACCGGCACGTCTTCCTCGCGCACGGAAAGTTGGATGGCATTGGCAATCGAGCGCAGGACGATGTCGCCGACCTGATGTCCATACTGATCGTTGAATAGTTTGAAGTGGTCCACATCGATGGTGAGAATCGAGACGCGGTCCGTCAAGCGCCGGCGGCTGGCAAGGAGCCGGCAATACTCGTCGAAGTAGCGGCGGTTGGGCAACTGCGTCAGCTGGTCCGTCCGCGCTTCCGACTCGGCGGCCTGATGGGAATAGACCCGCTCCAGGGCCGCCGACGCCTCGAAGGCGGCGCTGTTGAGCAAACGAATGGCAGCTTCCGGCCAGACATCTCCCGTCCGGCGCGAAAGGACGATGGCGCCTGCGATCGAGCGGCCGGACTGAAGCGGCGCGGCCAGCGTGTTGCGCAGCCCGTACACATACCGCAGCCGATACGCGATTCGATCGGCGACTTCGCTTGCGCGCGGCTCACCCTGAATCGGATCCGTCGATGCGTTTCTGTTGATGCTGCGCCGGAAATGCGCAGTGGCCTCATCGGCGGCAGCCGCGGGATCTACCTGGCGATCATAGGCGTCCCGCCAGACCGAGGTGGGTTCGCTATCGAGTATTCGCAGCGGTGCGCGGCCCTGATTCTTGGGCAGCTCGCGCAAGTGGCGAGCCTCGATCGGCTCCAGTTGGCGAAGCGGCATCACGGAGTTGGAGGTTGTGGCGCCCGGCAGCATCGAGACAAAGGTGACGTCCAGAACGCTGCTGCCCGGCCGCAACCGGACGACGGCAACGTGGTCCGCTCCTGTCGCTGCGCCGAGCTCATGGACGATCGCCTCCACCACGGCATCCGGCGAAACGGATCGCGACAGGGCTCCCATGATGCGGCTGAAGCTCTCGGCTTCCGAGTGGCGTCGTTCCGCCTCGACGCCGGATGCGCGGGCGTTCATGACCGCGGATGACACCAGGCCGGCAATCGCGATGGACATTGCCAGATCCGAAAGACCACCGTGGCTGAAGATGAACTGGACCACGCCCTTGCCGATGAGGAGCGCGACGGCCACTCCCAACAGGGCCCAGGTCATGAGAACTCGCGGAGCCATCCGGGCCCGGGGTTGAGTCAAGACATCCTTTGGCCACCACGTCCTGGGGTTCAGGCCATAGGCCAGCCGGCCGGGCTGGCGGCCGACGCGATGACCGAATTCCACCAGTCGGCCGTCCTCGCGGATGCACTCAATCAGCCGCCCGACTGCGAGCCGGACGGCCGAAATTGCCTTTGCCGCCCAGTCGAGAAGGACACGCAGGAGCCTTCCCTCCTGCCGGCCGGCGGGTGGGTTATGAGGATCGGGCCGTTGCACCCGTTAAGGATGCCGCAACCGAAGCGCCGCGTGAGCTTCTATCTCGGTACGTCAGGGCTACAGGCGGTAGGTACTTAGGTTCGAAGAAGACGAATTCGGGACTTCAAGCACATGGCCCTCCAGGCGCGCTGTCCGTTCACACCGGCCCTCCAGGCGGGACTTCAAGCGCGTTGACCCGCCCGGCGTCGGCGGGCTACACTCCCGCTTGGTTCGACTACGCCCGCAGACGTTTGCTGCGCGCCTCTCAGCCAGCCCAAATCCGTTTCGGAGGAAATCTCCTTCAGTGGAGACCGGACCTAAACCCAGCGGCGTCGCACGCGCAGACAGCGCGTCCCGCGCCGGCAACCCGAATTTGGTCCGCTCAGCCCTCTAGCGGTGCGCGCCTCCCAGGCGCGGGCCACCGACGGGCGGGTCGGGCCCGCCGTCGAGGTGGCATATGCTTTATCTAAGCCAGGCGATCGGCCGGCCGGTGCGTGATCAGCACCACGAGGCGATCGGGACAGTGGCTGACTTGATCGTCGCAATCGGCGACCGCTATCCGCCCGTTACCGGCCTCGTGGTCAAGACGAACGGCCGCGAGATATTCCTGCACTGGAACTCGGTGGCCGCTCTGGATGCCGGCGGCGCGACGCTCGGCACATCCGCCATCGATATCGCCAAGTTCAAGCAGCGCCCCAATGAGATCCGCCTGAAGCAGGACCTGATGGACCGCCAGATCGTGGACATCGACGGCCGCAAGGTGGTCCGGGTGAACGACCTGCGCCTCGATGAAGTCGAAGGTGCGCTCCATCTGGTCGCCGTCGACGTGGGCGCGGCCGGGCTGCTCCGCCGCATCGGCATCGAGGGCCCGTGGCGAACCATCGCCAGAGGCCTGGGTCGCGGCGTACCGGAGCGATACATCGACTGGGAAGACGTGGACCCGGTCGAGCGGACGATCGCCAGCGTCAAGCTGCGCGTCCCGCACAAGGGCCTCGCAGAACTGCACCCCGCAGACCTGGCCACGATCATGGACCAACTCAGCCGAAGCGACCGCGTCGGCGTCATCGCCGCCCTGGACGACGAGGCGGCGGCCGACGCCATCGGTGAGATGGAGCCCGAGACCCAGGTGGACATTCTCGAGGACCTGGAGCCCGGACGGGCCGCGGACATTCTCGAGGAAATGGATCCGGACGAAGCCGCCGACCTGGTCGCGGATCTGTCCGACGAGAGCCGCGTTGAGATCCTGGGCCTCATGGAGAAGGAAGACGCCGACGAAGTCCAGGAGCTGATGACATACGGCGAGGAGACGGCCGGAGGCATCATGACCACGGAATTCGTGGCGGTCCCGGCGACGCTCACCGCCGCTCAGACGATCGATCGCCTCCGTGACCTGGAGCCGGATGCCGAGACGATCTACTACGTATACGTCACCGACGAGGACGGCCGCCTCTGCGGCGTGCTGTCCCTGCGCGACCTGATCGTGGCCAAGCCCGAGACGCTGATCTCCAGTTGCATGTACCCGGAACCAGTCGCCGTTCGCACGGACGCCAGCCAGGAGGAGGTCACGGAAGTCGTGGCCCGCTACAACCTGCTGGCCGTGCCTGTCGTGGACGAAGAGGGTCGGCTGGAGGGCATCGTCACAGTCGACGACGCCATAGACACGCTTCTACCCCAACCTTCCAAGCGCCGCCTCCCGCGCCTCTTCAGCAGGTCCGGGGGCGGTGAGCGGTGAGGAAGCCCGCCCTCTCCCTTACTCCGCGAGCGGCCAACAGAGTCAGATTCGCAGCCATCCTGGGCGTCCTCGGCCCGGGCCTGGTCAGCGGTTTTGCCGACAACGATGCCGGTGGAATCACCACCTACTCGGTCGCCGGCGCTCGGTTCGGGTACGACCTGCTCTGGGTTCTGCTGGCCAGCCAGATCGTTCTCTACTTCACTCAGGAAGTGGGCGCTCGGCTCGGTCTGGCAACGGGTCAGGGCCTCGCCGGCATCGTCCGCGAGAAGTACGGCGTCCGCTGGGCCACCTTCATGATCACGGCCATGCTCATCGCCAACGTCGGCTCAATCGTGGCCGAGTTCGCAGGCTGCGGCGCCGCCCTAGGCCTGTTCGGAATTCCCAACTGGGTCAGCGCTTTACTGGCTGCGTCCGTCGTGGTTCTGCTCCTCACCCGGGGCAGCTACACGAAGGTCCAATACCTGTTTGTGGCCGTGGGCATCGGCGTTTCCCTCGCCTACTTCATATCGGCATTGATGGCCCATCCGGATTGGGGCCAGGCCGCACATTCACTCGTCGTGCCGAAGCTGGCCTCCTCGCCCATCTACTGGCTCACGGTCGTGGCTACGGTCGGAACCACGATCACGCCCTGGGGCCAGGCCTTCATCCAGTCCTATGTCGCCGACAAGCGGCTCGGGCCGGAAGACTTGATCGGCGAGCGGTTGGATGTTGGGCTGGGCGCCTTCCTGACCAACCTGATCGGCGCGTTCATCGTCATCGCCTGCGCCGCGGCGGTGTACTCGACCGGCGCTCACGTGGACACCAACTCCCCGGACGCAGTCCAACAGATTGCCCGCGCCCTCAAACCGCTCGCCGGTGACGGGGCGACGGTGCTGTTTGCCGTCGGCCTGCTCGCGGCGTCGTTCCTTGGTCTCGGCGTGGTGCCGCTGACCAGCGCGTATGCCGCCTGCGAAGCGTTCGGCTGGGAGACCGGAGTCGACTGGCGTCTGCGCGAAGCCCCGGCCTTCTACGGCCTGATGATCTTCTTCGTTGCCTTTGCCGCAGTGTTCATCCTGCTCGTGCCGGCCAACGCGCTCGTCCAGGTGATGTTCACGGCCCAGGTGGTCAACTGCCTGCTGTTGCCCATTGTCCTGGTCTTCGTCATGAGGCTGGCGTCGGACAAGGAGATCATGGGCCCGCTCGTGAGTGGGCGGTTCCTATTCACGGTCGGATGGGCCGGAACGATTGTGCTCATCGTGCTTTCGGCTATCCTGGCGGTCACCACGGTCACAGGAGTCTGAGACAGGTCCTGAGGTCGCCAACTACCATGGGCCGGGGCCGCCAGGCCTTGGCCCATGGACCAACGAGATCCCACATTCCAGCAACTGGACCGTATATCCAGTCGGACCGACAATAGTCTCCCGCGAGTAGGCGAGCCGCGAACTGAACCGGCTTCGTCGACAGGGGGTACGGAGGAAAATGTGAAACAGGACCGATCCGTAGGTGTGATTGGACTCGGCTACGTCGGCTTGCCACTCGCCCTTGCCTACCACGAAGCCGGCCTGACGGTCCTCGGCGTCGACGCAAACCCAAGGCGGGTGGACGAGCTCAACGCCGGCCACTCCCCCATCGACGACATCGGCGACGCGCGCCTGCAGGCGGCTCTGAAGAGCGGCGTCAGGTTCGTAGGCGTGGACGAGGCACTGAGCCCGCTGGCGGGATCGGACGCCATCATCGTCTGCGTTCCCACGCCCATCACACAATCCAAGGATCCCGACCTGGCCCCCGTCGTCGCCGCAGCGCAACTGGCCCAGCAATCCCTCAAGGCCGGCCAACTGGTCGTGCTTCAGTCGACCACGTTCCCGGGAACGACCACCGGTCCATTCCGCGCCGAGCTGGAGCGATCAGGACTGGTTGCCGGACGCGACTTCGATCTTGCCTTCGCACCCGAGCGAGTCAACCCGGGAGACCCGGCCAGCGCCAGCCGCGACGTTCCCCGCCTGGTCGGCGGTACTACGCCGGAGGCGACGGCTCGGGCCAAGAGGCTCTTCGAGAACATCAACAGCCGCGTGATCCCGCTCTCGTCGCCGGACGCCGCGGAGATGGCAAAGCTGCTGGAGAACGTCTTCCGCAACATCAACATCGCCTTCGTCAACCAACTGGCCCTACTGTGCGAGCGAATGGGGCTGGACGTCTGGGAAGTCATCGACGCCGCGGCCACCAAGCCGTTCGGGTTCATGGCCTTCCGGCCCGGACCCGGAGTAGGCGGCCATTGCATCCCCGTGGACCCTTACTACCTGGCATGGCGCGCCCGCGAGTTCGATTTCGTGGAGCGGTTCGTGGAGCTGGCCGGGGACATCAATCTGGCCATGCCCCGGCATGTAGTGGAACTGGCCGCCGAGGCCCTCAACGAGCGCGGCAAGTCAATAAGGGGATCCAGGATCGGCGTTCTCGGCGTCGCGTTCAAACCGAACGTGCAGGACGCTCGCAATACCCCGGCTGCAGATGTGATTGCGTTGCTGGCGGCCCGCGGCGCAGCCGTCTCCTACCACGATCCTCTCGTTCCGGAACTGAGGGCCACGGGCGGCGAGATATTCCACTCGACAGCCTTCGAGACCATGATCGAGGCCTCGGATCTGATCGTGGTGGTTACGCCGCACAAGGCCATCGATTGGACCGCCGTCTTCGCCGAGGCGGATCTGATCGTGGACACGGTGAACAGCTCTCGCGGCAGGGTTTCGCGCGACCGACAGGTCTTCCGACTTGGAGCAGGCTGGGCGACGCCAGACGTGACTCCGGCAGAATTCCCGCCGGCCCTAGCCCTCTCGGGGCAGCCCGCGGTCCAATAGGCCACGGAGAAAACCGAGCCCGTATCCGGCGTGTGCAACGGGAAACACGACAGCGGTTCGGAGCCAACTTGCTTCGTAGCCGCGGCTCATACGCCGGCCCTCAATGAGAGCCA
>DASVKT010000085.1:0-2481 GCA_036385235.1 Candidatus Limnocylindrales bacterium
CCGCCGGCAAGGGGCTGTCGGATCTGCTCGAGGAACAGTTCGAGGAGCCCAAGCAATGAGCGCGACGGATCCAACCCAGTCTGCAAGGACGGCACCTGCTCACACCGCACCGCCGGCGCGGGCACTCCCTGGACACGGCGACAGCCATCGCCACGTCCTGGTTGCGATCGTCCTCAACAAGCCGGGCGTTCTCAACCGCGTGGCCAGCCTCATGCGGGCGCGCAACTTCAACATCGAAAGTCTCTCCGTCAGTCACACTGATCAGCCGGAGGTCAGTCGCATGACCATCACGCTGCGCGGCGATGACGTGGCGGTGGAGCAGGCGGCGAAACAGCTTTATCGGCTGATCGATGTGCTCAAGGTCCAGGATGTCACAAGCGACCCAATCGTTGAGCACGAGATTGCGCTGATCAAGATCAGGGCCGACGAGCGCCATCGGGGCGAGGTTCTGACAATCGCCGAGATGTACAAGGCCAAGGTCGTGGACCTGGCCGCCGAATCGCTTATCGTCGAAGCGACCGGCACGGAAACAGAGGTGGATGCGCTGATTGCGCTCCTCCGAGGCTTTGGCATAAAGGAGCTCGTTCGCTCCGGAACCGTTGTTATGTCCCGGGGCACCGGGTCCATCGAGGAGGCAGTTAAGCGATGACCGCGAAGATGTACTACGACGCCGACGCCGACCCGTCAGCCCTTGCCGGGCAGAAGATCGCCATCATCGGCTACGGCAGCCAGGGCCACGCGCACGCCCAGAACCTTAAGGACTCGGGCTTCGACGTGACCGTCGTGGAAGCCAATCCCAAGGCACGTGCCATTGCGGATGAGGCCGGCCTCAAGACCGCGGACATCGTCGACGCCGTCAAGGCCGCCGACGTGATCATGATCCTGGTCCCGGACACCATTCAGAAGAAGGTGTACGAGGAGTCCATCGAGCCGAACATGCATGCCGGCCAGCTGCTCATGTTCGCCCACGGCTTCAACATCCGGTTTGACCTCATCAAGCCGGGCGCAGGCATCGACGTCGGCATGGTCGCCCCCAAGGGCCCCGGCCACCTCGTTCGCTCCGTGTTCGAGCAGGGCGGCGGCGTCCCGGCGCTCTTTGCGGTTGAGAAGGACGAGACCGGCACCGCTCGCGCCCGCGTTCTTGCGTATGCGCGTGGCATCGGCTCCACCCGGGCCGGCGTCCTGGAGACCACGTTCAAGGAAGAGACCGAAACGGACCTCTTCGGCGAGCAGGCGGTTCTCTGTGGCGGCGTCAGCGAGCTTATCCGCAACGGCTTCGAGACTCTGGTCGAGGCCGGCTACCAGCCGGAACTCGCCTACTTCGAGGTCATGCACGAGCTCAAGCTGATCGTCGATCTCTTCTACCGCGGCGGCATGAACTTCATGCGCTTCTCCGTCAGCGACACGGCCGAATACGGCGACTATGTCTCCGGGCCGCGCATTATCGACTCCCACGTTCGGGCGACGATGAAGCAGGTTCTGACCGAGATCCAGGACGGCACCTTCGCGGCGGCATGGATCGCCGAGAACGAAGCCGGCCAGCCGAACTTCAAGAAGATGCGCCAGGCCGGGCGAGACCACCAGATCGAAAAGGTCGGTGCCTCGCTTCGCAAGGCCATGCCTTTCCTCAATCCTGTCGAAGTTGTCGACGGCCAGCCTCAGGCGGCCGCCAAGAACAAGGACTGATCTAGCCGTGACCGATTCCAACGTAACCTACAAACTCGTTGTTGTTCCCGGCGATGGGATCGGTCCCGAGGTAATCGCGGCCGGCCGGCGTGTCATCGAGACCGCCGGTCGGCTCTTCGGCTTCGGTTTCGAGTGGACCGAAGTTCTCATCGGTGGCGTGGCCATCGATGCCTACGGCGTCCCGATGCGCGAGAGCGACATGGCCGTTTGCGCGGCCGCGGATGCCATCTACTTCGGCTCGATCGGCGACCCGAAGTACGACGATCCCAAGGCCAAGGTCCGCCCCGAGCAGGCTCTGCTGGGCCTGCGCAAGGGCCTCAGCCTTTACGCCAACCTTCGGCCGGTCACGGTCCACCCCATCTTGCGCGCCAGTTCGCCGCTGCGACCGGAGCTGCTGGACGGAGTCGACATGATGATCGTGCGCGAGCTGACCGGCGGCCTCTATTACGGCAAGCCGTCTGAGCAGCGGACCACGCCTGCCGGTCGAGAGGTCGTCGACACGCTGGCCTACACAGAGCACGAGATCAAGCGTGCCGTGAAGCTGGCCTTCGAGCTGGCCCGTGGCCGCCGCAAGAAGCTGACCAGCGTGGACAAGGCCAACGTCCTGTCATCGAGCCGCCTCTGGCGAACCGTGGTGGAGGAGACCAAGGCGGACTTCCCGGATGTGACCGTGGAGCATCGCCTGGTGGACTCGTGCGCCATGCTGCTGATCCAGAAGCCCGCTCTCTTCGACGTGATCGTCACGGAGAATCTCTTCGGCGACATCCTCTCGGACGAGGCCAGCGTGCTGGCCGG
>DASVKT010000086.1:0-8783 GCA_036385235.1 Candidatus Limnocylindrales bacterium
ATTCCCGCACCGACATCCACGACTCGTGGATGTTCGCGAGATCAGGACTTAGTCGGGGGCGCAAAAGAGCGCCGCGGTCATCGGAACCCGCGGAATACCACGACGTGTGGTGCCGGTGCCGTGAATCGGGCCAGTGGCGGCGCCAGTGGGGCCGGGCCACTGGCCAAAGCTGCCCGAATTCGGGGCCGGCCCGGGGCAGAACCGGACCGGATCAAGCGGAATCAGGCAAAGTCGGAGTGTCGAAAGGCCACGAGCGACGCGCCAACCGCGAGACTCAGGTCCAGACAACCACCACGCGTGGTATTTCGCAAGATCCGCAGGGAGAGGCGCCAAACTCCGGCAGTACGCGAGATCCGGCCTGGGCCGGCTGGAGCCGAATCATCGAGGTGGAGAACGCCCGCCTGCTTCGGTATCGTCGCCCGGTGGCCGTGGTCATGGCCGTGGCCACGACCACGGCCTGAGGCGCCCGGCCGTGGTCACGGCCGAAGTCGACGGCCTGAGGCGCCCGGCCGAGCGGCTCGGCGACGAACCGGCCGAGCGGCTCGGCGACGAACCGGTGGAATGGCTCCGGCTGGTGATCGCGGATGCGTTCCGTCTCGAGGCTCGCACGTCGGACTGGGTCGCTTGTATCGGAAATGGCCGGCTTGCGGAGTTCTTGCCCGATATGGCCGCTTTGCGGTGGGCGCCATGAACTATGCCGAATGTGTCGAACGGATCCGGACGGTCTGCGAGCCGTGGCTCGCCTCATCCGCGGTCCAGCTCAGACTCGTCAACGGCTGGGCGGCCCCGACGGCGTCGTCGGACCTGGAGTGTTTGCGTTTGGCCGGGCGGAGGAGCGGATGCGCGCCGACCGCCGGTTGTCCGGCAAGGCGACGCAGGAACCGCGCACCGTAGCGGCCCGGGTAGTCTCGCTGCCTCGCTCGGATCGGGGCGGGGCCGCTGTTGCGCCCAGACGAATCGCAGCGGTGCATGGCATCGAGGCCGCTGCCTCGCTCGGATCGGGGCGGGGCCGCTGTTGCGCCTGCCGAAACGGGCAGGTTCGGAGAGTTGGTCGGATCTGCGCTGGCCCGGAAGTGCCCGCCGCCGTTTCTTCGAGCAAAGGCCGCCGCAAGCCTTCTCGGGCCACTTCGAGTCCTTCCGGTCCCGAGGGCGCTTGAATCCGCCAGATGGGTTCGATTACGGAATGTTAATATCGGTCTGGCTACACTTGCCCACGCAGTGTAGGCTGCGCTGGTGTTTGCGGCCTGGAGATCCGTCGTGCAGGCCGAGCAGATGACGTGGCCGGGCGGACCTGGTAAGGCAGCACCGGTCTATTTGGAGAAGGAGGCGAAATTCGTGAATGAGATTCTGGCCAAACTGAACCAGAACGACAAACTCATCGGTGGCGGTGCCATCGTGGTGGCCGTGGGCTGGCTGTTTGGAATCATCCTCGGCAACCGCACCGCCGGCGGCTACAGCGCCTACGGAATCAGCATCCCCGGCTACTCGGTGAACTACTTCTCCTGGGGCACCGCGGGCCTCGTGGCCGGCCTGGCCCTCACGGTTGCGATTGCGGCCGTGGTGGTCCTCTTCCTGAAGGTCGCCCCGAACATGAACATCACCTGGCCGGTGCCGGTCGGGCAGATCCTCCTGGGCCTCGCGGTTGCTGCTCTGGCATTCGCCGCTCTCACCGTCCTGTTCCAGCTCACCAATGGCCTGGACGGCGCACCGATCCTCATGTTCATTGCTGATCTGATCTTCGTCGGCGGCGCTGCCGCCATGGCGTTCGGTGCCTTCACGGAGTACTCCAAGAAGACTGCCTAGCCCTTCGTAAACAAGAACGGCGGTCGCCTTCGGGCGGCCGCCGTTTTGTATTTGGCGAAAGGTTCGGGTTCCGGCGCCTCAGCTTGCATCGGCTCCCTGAGCATGGACCACGCGGAAGCAGTCTGAGCAGTAGACAGGTCTATCCATGTGCGGCATGAATGGGACCCGGGCCTGATTGCCGCAGCGCGTGCACACAACGGCAAAGTATTCCCGTGGTCCAGTGGCGGCCCGCTCGCGGCTGCTGCCATCGCCTTCGCGAATGGATCTACGGGAGGCCCGACACGTCGGACAGCGTTTGGGTTCCGAGGCGAACCCTTTCTGGGTGTAGTACTCCTGGTCCTCGGCGGAGTGGACGAACTCGGCGCCACAGTCGACGCAGACCAGTGTTCGATCGACGTATGTCACGCTTCTCCTCCCGGAGTCGTGGTCTTCGCGCCGCCGGAATCCTCAAGGAGGAACCTGGGCCGGTCGGACCGCTGGGGACGCGGGGAGAAACGGCGGGTCCGGCCACGATGCAGGTCCGGCCACGATGCAGGTTCACGATGCCTGTTGGGACGCTCGGCAGGCCCGAACTTAGCACGCGGTGGCGCTCCAACCCATCGTCTCGGGAAAGAGTTGGGCATGGCGGAACGCGGCCCCCGATTTTGCCTCCAATAAGTTGCGTCAGGGCGCTCCGAACCTGGCACAATCGCTCCGTCGGCTTCTCTATGCGGATCGTGCCGCGAACCACGCGAGTCTCCGAGGAACAAACGTCCCGATGCTGCGCTTGCTTCACACAGCCGACGTCCATCTGGGGGCGAGGCACACGGACCTGGGGGAGCGAGCGGCCGTTCTGCGCGAGCGCCAGTTCGCGGCCTTTCGGACTTCGGTTGAGCTTGCGATCGCCGAGAAGGTCGACATCTTCCTGATCGCCGGCGACCTCTTCGACTCGAACACCCAGCCGCGCCGATCGGTGGAACGCGTCGCCGCGGAACTGGGTCGCCTGGCCCGGGCGAGCATTCGCACGGTCATCATCCCGGGCACTCACGACGTCTACGACGGCGCCTCGATCTACCGCTCCTACGACCTGCCGGGCATGGCGCGCGCCGCCAGCGACTGGGTCGTGGTTCTGACGCCCTACATCCCCGAAATTGTCTTCCCGCCGCTGGACGCGATCATTTACGGCCGGGTCTTCGACACGAAGCGTTCGCCTCGCAGCCCCCTGGCCGGCCTCGATGCCGCTTCGGATACCCGCGCGCGCTGGAAGATCGGCATGGTCCACGGCGCGCTCGCCATCCCGGGCAAAACGGATCAGGACTCGGTTGTGATCACGGAGCAGGAAATCGCCCGCACCGGGCTGGATTACCTCGCCCTGGGCCACTGGCATTCCGCCATGGAGGGCCGGGCCGGCAACGTTTCCTACGCTTATTCCGGGGCGCCGGAACCGGTTGCGGTTGACCAGGACGGCGCCGGTCAGGTGCTCATCGTCACGTTGGATGATCAGGGTGGTCGCCACGTCGTCACCGTGGAGCCGAAGCGGGTCGGGCAGACCTGCTCCCAGAAGTTCGAACTGGACGTCGCCGGCGTCCACTCCCAACCGGATCTGATAGACGTTCTCGGTCGCCACGCGGACTCCAACCTGGTTTTCGATGTACGGCTGACCGGTCTGTATCCGGATGAGCTGGATCTGGATCTGGACGAGATCGAGCGGGCCCTCTCGTCTTCCTTCCTGCGCTTCCGCATTCGGGACGTCTCGATCCCGGCCTCGCCGGAAGCCACGTCGGCACCGCCGGACACGGTCTTGGGTGCCTTCACTCGCAGCATCGAGGACCAGATAGCCGAGATCGAGGGATCGGCGGCTCCCGGCGCGGCTCCCGGCGCGGACTCAGCAGAAGACCTCTCCGACCTGCGCGAGGTCCTGAGATTGGGCCGCCATCTCCTCGAAGGGCGTCAGGTGACACTGTGAGGATCACCCGCCTGAGGTTGCAGGATTTCGGCCGCCATCGCGACTTGGACATAGAACTGGCCCACGGCTTCACGATCATCCGTGGACCCAACGAGGCCGGGAAGTCCACGATTCAGCGTGGCCTGGAGCTGGCGCTCTTCCGCAAGGCGACGGCTTCGACGGCGGAGCTGGAAGCTCTCCGATCATGGGGCGCCGCGGAGGACCGCCGTTCGATCACCACGCTGGAATTCGTCGTGGACGATGAGGTGGGCCCGAGTGGCGAAGGCGTCGTCAAGGGCGTGCTGGAGAAGGAGTTCCGAGGCCAGCGCGGGCGGGTTTCGCTGGAGCTCGACAACGAGATCTACACGGACCCGGCGAAGGTGGACGAGCTCATCGCCGAAATGACCGGCATCCCAACCGAGGCGTTCTTCCGCTCCACTGCCTCCATCCGGCACGAAGAGATGGACGATCTCGATCGAGACGAAGGCGCCCTGCGCGACCGGTTGCAGGCGAGCATCGGCGGCGGCGACAAGGGCTCGTCCCGAGCCAGAGCACGCCTCGAAGACGCCATTCGCGCTCTCAAGGCGCGCGGCGACAAGAACCCCGGCCGGCTCAAGATCGCCGAGGAAGCCGTCACTCGGGCGGAGCAGGCCCTCAAGAGCGGCGAGGCCGCGCTGGAGAAGCTCGAGAAGGACCGCGATGCGCTGGCCCAGGCTCGTGATGCCCGGCTGCGGGCGGAGATGTCCCTCAACGAGAGCCGGAACATGCTGGAGGGCGCGCGCCAGGCCGAGCGTCTCCGGTCGGACCGCGCGGTCACTGCCGAGCGGTTCGAACGCTACCGCCAGGCGGCGGAGGCGCAGAAGCGTCTCCAGGAACTCGAGGCCACGCCGGAGAGATCCATCTCGGGCCTGCGAGATCAACTGGAACGCATGCGCACGCTCCAAAGCCGCGTCGCCATCCTCGGGGAGACGCTCCATCTCGATCTCGGTCCGGAGGTTGAGGCCGATGAGCCGGAGTCGGCATATCTGAGTTCGGGCATCATCACGGCCGTCCTCCTGGGAGTCACGGGACTGATGCTTTCGGTCGGCGTGGCCAAGATGCTGATTCCCGTCATCGTGGTCGGGGCCGCGTGGCTGGTGGTGGCGCTGCTCTTTGCCGTTCGCTTCTGGGAACGGCGGGCCGTCGCCATGAACGTCCGGCGCATCAACGAGGCCCGCGGGCGGGATCGGACGCTGCGGCGGCAGGGCCGAGTCGGGACGGAGGAAGGCCTTCGGGTCGCGCAGTCGGGCGTGCAGAACATCCTGCGAGAGCTGGGCGTGCACGACATCGCGTCGGCGGAGATGCTCCTCACCGGCGAACAATCTCGAAGGCAGGAGATCGCAACGCTGCAGGTTCAGGTGCAGGCTCTGCTGGCCGGCCAGAGCGGCGGCATGGTGGACGATCTGCGGGATCGGGCGGCGCTCGAGATGGAGCAGAAGACGGCCGCGCTGGATGGCCTTGGGCCCATCGCCAACGACGCGCGCGCTCGCGAAAAGCTCGAGGCGGAAGCTCGGGAGCGTCATGCCGCGCTGGAGCGGGCTCGCGATGCCGAGGCGGGCGCGATCGCCCGAGTGGACGCGAACCCGGTGGATTCGGAGCAGGTTGCGGGCGAGGCCGAGCGCCTTGTTACGTGGCAGGCCCAGCTGACCGCCTTCCGGCGCCGGGTCCGGATCTACGAGAAGACGCTGGCCGCTATCGAGGCCTCGGAGAGCGGGACCATGCGCAAGGCCACGCGCTTCCTGGAGCAGCATGTAGGCCGCGACATCTCCCGCCTTACCGGCGGGCGGTACCGACGCGTCAATATCGACGACCAGACGCTGGGCATCACGGTCTGGGCCCCGGAACGGGGGGACTGGGTCTCTGCCTCCGTGTTGAGCAAGGGCACAATCGATCAGGTTTTTCTGGCCGCCCGCATCGGCCTGGTGCGGCTGGTTACGCAGGGCCGCCGGCCGCCGCTCGTTCTGGACGACCCGTTCGTGACCTTCGATGACGCTCGCGCCGCCAGGGCCGCCCTGTTGCTGCGCGAAATATCGTCGGACTTCCAGGTTATCTACCTGGCCTGCTCCAACCGATACGACGGTCTCGCCGATGCGGTAGTGGAACTGCCCGGCCCAGCCGAAGCCGAGCCGCCCATCGGGCCGATCGCGTCCCGAACTTCGAGCAAGGTTGCAGCAGGTCTGTCCGCCGTGCCGCCGCCCGAGGCGCCCGCTCCGCCGGCTGCGCCGGAGAACGCCGCCACCTCGCCGGACGCCGATGCAGGGCTCGGCGACGTAGCCCAGGTGCCTCCGCGCGGACTTGCCAGCTCGCTGCTGGAGGAGGCCCAGATTTCAGCCGCCGAGGTTGCCGCCTCCGACGAGGACTCTGCGCCCGAACCGGACTCTCAGCCGGACTCCGACGGCCCCATCCAGTTCGCGGTGGCCGTTGGGGCGCTGCGCGGCCAGCACGCAACTCCGTCGGACGGGCATGCCAGGGAGTGGAGCGAACCTCAGCCCGACGATCCGGAGGCGCCGCAGACGCATCCTGAAGGCAGCCCCGAGGTATCTGAGTCCCAGCCCGAGCCCGGCGAGGTCTGGTAGGTCGTGGCTGCAGGAATACCGGACGGTCTCGCCATCGAGCGGGTGTGGGTGGTTGAGACTACTTACAGCCCGGACGTGGAAGAGCTGCGTCCGCCCGTCCGGCCCGAGCATCTCGGCCGGATCGCCGAACTTCGCGACTCGGGAGTGATCATCGACGCGGGCGCTTTCGCCGACATGTCGGGCTCGCTGATCATCCTCCGGGCCCCGAGCGAGGAAGACGCGCTGGGGATCATCCAGTCGGATGTGTACTTCCGGGCGGGAGTCTGGAACAGCTGCCGAATCCGTGCCCTGGGCCGAGTCGTGCGGACCGGCGAGCTCACCACGGACTGATCGCGGCCATACCAGGGCGTCGGCCGCCCGCCCGGCGCCTACGGGAAGGCGATCGTCGCCGCAAGATCGGTGAGGCCTCGGTAGGCGCCTTCGTTGTAGAGCACGATCCTGTAGGTGTGCGCGGCTGCCGCGACGCGCGCATATCCCGGGGCTATGGAGCCCGCGCTCGTGTAGGACTTGCTGTCCAGGGCCAATTCTTCCGAGCCGGAGATGTCGGTCAGGGTCAGCGTTGCGTCGGCGGTTGCCGAGGGCCACGCAGCGCTGAGACTGAGCGGTCCGGCGGACCTTGTTTTGAACGTGGCCGTGAGAGTCCGCAGAGAGTCCGGATTCGGTGAGCCTTCGAAGCGGCCGTGCGCCATCGAGATGGACGGATGATCGGCCGGCCAGGTCATGGCCACGTCGACGGTGGGCGTGGCCGCGTTTGCCGAGACAAGGGTGACCGTCCAGTAGGAGTGATCCCAGGTCGCCGCTTCGCTCAGTTCTGGCGTCGCACCCGACTGGCACAGGTCGTACCCGGCATCCACCTTGATGCACAACGTGGTCGAGTCTGTCGGTGAAGTGGAGACGATGGACGCAGTGACAATCCCGGGTCCATCGCTGGTGAACGTAAAGGTGCGGGCCGCGTGTGCCGGGCTTGTGGCCGAGTCGAGCATCAGGTCGCTGAACGTGATGGCGGCGATCGGCGAGGTGTGCGTCGGAGAGGCAGTCGCCAGCCACGGCGTGGGGCTCGGGCTGGGGATGAGTGTTGGGCCGGGCGCCCTGGAAGCACCAGGGGTCGTCGAGGCAACTGGGGATTTACTCGGTTGGGTGGTAGTTGCAGCGGGGGAAGCGACCGCCAGCACGGCCGTTGGCGCCGGTGGTGTGAGCTTTGGCGTCGGCGTCGCGGCGTTGAGACCCAGCACGAGGGCCACGGCCAGGGCCAGGGCGGTAGTTCTCCGCAGCCACAGGCGGGCAGTTCTCGGGATTGACGGGAGCCTGCGGCTTCGCCCTCGAGCCGGTGGGTCGGTCGGCTCCGCCGGCGTGTTGGCCGGCTCCGCCGGTGGGTTGGCCGGCTCCGCCGGTGGGTTGGCCGCTTCTGGAGTCGTAGCCTTGGACAGGGCGGTTGCCAGCTGCGCGAGGGTTGCCGCCTTGAGATCATCGTCGTTCTGGGGAAGGTCCTGCGCCGGAATGTCGTCCAAACTCGGACCTCCACTCAGCCAGACGGGGCCAGTACGAGCAGAGCGCCGGGTGGTTCCGGGCTAGTGCGGTCCCATCGATTCCGTTGCCAGACCGGGTCCTGGCAACGGTCGATCTGCCTCGCGCAGCCCGATCGCGGCTACGGGAAGGAGATTTCGGCTGTTAGGTCCGGTCGTTCGGAGCTATCGGGTGAAGTGCGCTGCAACTTGATCTGATACTTCTTGGTCGGATCCAGCTGGGCCGTGTACGCCGGATTCAGGTATCTGGCGCCCTTGTAGGACTTGGTGTCCAGGCTTGCCGCCGGCTGGGCCGTGGCGTCGTAGAGCGTCACGCTCGCGTCGGCGTCGAGAAGTGTCCAGGCCGTCTGCACGTTGAGTGAGCCGGCAGCTCGCGGCTGGAAGGTGGCGGTGAAGCCGTTGAGCCCCGTCGCCGGCGTTCCCTGGAAGCGGCCGTGTGTGAGCTGGACCTTGGGAGTGGCCGTCGGCCAAGTGAACGTGACGTCCACTGTGGGCGCGGAACCGCGGTAGCCGACCAGCGTCATCGTCCACTTGTCGTGGATCTGGTCCGCCTTGCTGGTGAGGAAGTTGGGCAGCGTGCTTGGGGTACCGATCTTGCAGGCGGCTTTACCGTCATCGACGCTGATGCAGAGCAAGGCGTAGCCGCCGCTGGAGATCTTGGTTACGGCGAAGGTAACGGGACCGCTGCCGTCACTGGTGAAGATGAAGGTGCGCGGCGCGCCCTTGGTGTCGTCCTGCGCATCAAGACCCAGGCCGGTGAAGGCCATGGTTGCGGGGCTGGCCGTGCCCGGGGTGGGGGTAGGTCCTGCCGGTGTGGCGGAACCGGGTGGGGTGACGACGGACGGACTGCCGTTGGCGCCCGTGAGGGGAGTCGCATCTCCCGCAATGGCCGGGTACGAAGTGGTGGCGCCTGTGGAA
>DASVKT010000087.1:0-7709 GCA_036385235.1 Candidatus Limnocylindrales bacterium
GAAGCGCTGGCCCTTGCCGCCCAGCGGGCCCGCGAGCTAACCCGCCTGGACGAACGCTACGCGCCCGTCGCGGAGCGGCTCCTTGGCCTCGCCGCCGAGCTTGCCGATGCTGCTGCGGAGGCCAGCTCTCTGGCGGACAGCGTGGAGCACGACCTTTCCGCCATCGCCGCCATGGAAGAGCGCCTCTCGCTGATCTACTCCCTCGAGCGCAAGTACGGCGAGAACGAGGCGGCGGTGCTCGCCTACGGTGAGCGGGCCACGGCCGAGGCGGATCGCCTTCGGGCGCTGGAGGAATCGCGTGAGGCGCGACAGGCGGAGGCGGGCCGATTGCTGGCCGAGGTCGCGCGAGTCGGCACCGAGCTCTCCCGGGCCCGAGCCGCCGCTGCCGGGCGCCTGGCCGAGGCCGTTGAGTCGGCCCTGGGTGGCCTTGGGTTCCGTCAGACGTCGTTTGCCGTCGCCGTGACGCGCCGGTCGGCCGGTCCCGCCGAGGCTGCAGTTGAGATCGACAGCAGTCGGATCGCATTCGACACCACCGGCATCGACTCGGTGGCGTTCCTGATCGCCCCTAACCCCGGCGAACCGGCCCGGCCGCTGGCCCGCATCGCCTCCGGTGGCGAACTGTCGCGCGTGGCCCTGGCGATCAAGCAGATCCTGGCCGAGGCGGATCACACCCCCACGCTCGTGTTTGACGAGATCGATACCGGCATCGGCGGCCGCAGCGCGGAACCGGTCGGGCGGTCCCTGTGGGAGCTGGCAAGAACTCACCAGGTGCTGTGCGTAACGCATCTCGGGCAGATCGCCGCATACGCGGACGCTCAGTTCCGCATCGAGAAGGTTCAGCGGGACGGCCGAACGGTCACCGAGGTCCGGCGTGTTGAAGGTGACGAACGCGTGGAGGAGCTGGCCCAGATGCTGGCCGGGGCAGAGGGCGGTTCCGCAGCCAGGGCCAGCGCCGAGGAGCTCTTGGAGCGGGCCGAGACCTGGCGGCGGACCACCGGGGCGAACTAGCGGTGGGCAGCCCGCCTGCCGGCGCTCCGGATCGCCTGACAACCGCGATCGATGATTTCCTGATGCATCTGCGAGTCGAGCGAGGATTGGCCGACGCCACGCTCAGCGCCTATCGGGCGGATTTGCTGGACTTTGCCGCCAGCCGTGGCGCGGCCGCAGCCTGGGCCACCTCCGCCGACACACCGATCCACTACCTCAGCATGCTGGGCGCGCCGGCCAAGGGTGGCCGACCGGCATTGCGAGCCACCACGCTCCGGCGTCGCGCCGCCTCGATACGCGGCTTCTACCGCTTCTGCTACGCCGAAGGCTTGATCGATACAGACCTCGCCGGCCGGTTCGACTTGCCGCGCCAGCCGCGCCTGCTCCCTGAGGTACTCACAGTTGAGGAGGTTGAGCGCTTACTCGAGATCCACGGCGACGCAACGCCGGTGGAACTGCGCGACCGGTCGCTGCTGGAGCTGCTGTACGCGTCCGGTCTGCGCATATCCGAGGCGGTCGGACTCGACTGCGACGACATAGATCTGAACGACGGGTTGGTCCGGGTCATCGGCAAGGGCGATCGGGAAAGGCAGGTCCCGGTCGGCGAGGTGGCGATCGCGTGGCTCAGCCGCTATGCCGCGGAGGTCCGGCCAGGGTTCCTGGGGGCGGCCGGCGGAGGGCATGGGAACGGCCCGCACGAGACTTCGCACGGCGGCCCCTTCTTCCTCTCGGTCCGCGGTGATCGGCTGGACAGGCGCCGAGCCTGGGAGATTCTCGTGGCAACCGCCAGGGCTGCGGGCCTGAAGGACGGCGTCAGCCCGCACACCCTGCGCCACTCATTTGCGACGCATCTTCTGGAAGGTGGGGCCGACCTGCGCATCGTTCAAGAGTTGCTCGGACATGCGAGCATCAACACGACGCAGTTGTACACACATCTGACTGGCGAACGGATCAAAGACGTATATGCTCGTGCCCATCCACGAGCTTGACAAAGCAGGAATTGCCCCCAAGCGAACGGGCACCAGTAAGGAGAGTTGAAATGGGCTACGCGCAATCGTTGCTGGCGAAGGACGAGCACATCGTCTACGAATGCCGACAGCATTGGCTGGCGCCGTTCGCGGATAGCCTGCGGCCGATCGTCCTTGTTCTTGTCGGGCTGCTGATCCTGGGCGTCGCAATCAACACAAGCTGGACCGGCCCTCTGCTGGTAGTGCCCGGACTCCTGCTGCTCGTAGCCATCGTGTGGATCGCCATCATCTTGATGACCTGGCGCGCCGAGGAGTACGTAATCACGACGCGTCGAGTTCTCAAGGTCGAGGGCTTGCTGGACAAGAAGAGCGGCGACAGTTCTCTGGACAAGATCAACGACGCAGTTCTGATCCAGGGGATCTGGGCGCGCATCTTCAAATACGGCGATCTGGAGATCCTGACCGCCAACGAGCAGGGTGTTGACCGCTATACGATGCTGAGCCGAGTGGTCGAGTTCAAGAAGGCGATGCTCAACGCCAAGAACAGTCTCGATGACGGTTTCCGAGGCATCCCCGGGGCTGCAACGGCCCAGGTACCCGGCAAGTCTTCATCGTCCGCGGAAGTAACCGCGACTCTCGCCCAGTTGGCCGACCTTCGCGACAAGGGTGCCATCACCCCGGCCGAATACGAGCGCAAGAAGGCCGAGTTGCTCGGCCGGATCTAATCCGGTCACGCCGGGCGGACGTTCCGAGCAGTCGGGGCGTCCGCCTGAGGGCGTGGCGAAGAATCGAGGTCTCAGTTGCATATCAACTCAATCGACCTGGCGCAGGCCGTCATCTTCGTCGGCATGTTCCTCCTCATCAGTGGGCCGGTTCATGAGTGCACCCATGCCTTTGTGGCGTGGCGGCTCGGCGATGACACGGCCAAGTTGTTCGGCCGCATTTCGCTCGACCCCATCCGCCATTTCGACCCGATCGGCGGGACCCTGCTGGCCGGTAGCGTTTTCCTCAGCCTGATCGCCGGCGGCGCGGGCATCGGCTTTGGCTGGGCAAAGCCAACGCCAGTGAACCCGTACAACCTCAAAGGCCGCCACGCGGACGCGATTGTCGCGGCGGCCGGCCCCCTTTCCAACCTGGTTCTGGCGGTCCTATTTGCGGCCGGGTTCCAGATCCTGTACCGGAACGGCGTCGCCGCGAACAACACGTCGGCCATCAACATGGTCGAGCTGGTCTTCCAGACCGGCATCATCCTCAACGTGATGCTGATGATCTTCAACTTGCTGCCGATCCCGCCGCTCGATGGCTCGCACGTGTTGTTCGATGTCCTGGATCCACAGACGTCGCAGCAACTGCGCGGTGTCATGAACCAGTACGGCTTGATGATCCTTGTGCTCGTGATCTTTTTCGGTGGGCCCGTCATCTTCTCGGTCGTAGGACCGATCGCCAACTTCCTTGCCGGCGCGTCGGTCTTCTAGTTGCCCAACAAGTTGGCCCGGGGCTGGTGGACCGGCAAGATTCGCCGAACGTGGGCCGTAGTTCACGCCCGAGTGGCGGTCGGCGAGCGGCAGGAATTGGCCGAATGGCTGACTCCGGCTCAGCTGGCTCTGTTTGACGGGATGACCGTCGCTGACAGGCGCCACGGCCTGGACGTGATGGCGGATCTGCGGTCGGGCGCCGCACCCGGCGCGGCCCGGGACTCGGACCTGCTCCTGGCCGGCCTGCTCCACGACTGCGGCAAAGGGCCGCGCGTGAGGCTTTTGCACCGGATCGTCTGGTCGCTGGGCCAGCACTACGGGGCCTGGATCTGGCGAGTTACGGAGCATCTGCCCACGTTTCGGGCGGGCCTGGCCGGATTGCGGCAACATGCACAGCGCTCGGCTGAGTTGGCGGAGGCGGCCGGCTGCAGTGCGGCGACGATTGAACTGATCAGGAACCAGGAGGCTCCCACGAACGACGCCGGACGGCTTCTACTCGCTGCCGACGAGGCCAACTGATGACGGTGACTGCCCCGGCGAGAACCGGTTCGGGCATTGCCGGGCGCATCGGCGCCATGCCCAGGCCCGGCGCCGTGCCGGAGGTTGACTTCGCCGCGGGCTTGGTGGACAGCATTACGCATGTCCGGATGGAAGCCTTCGACGGCCCACTCGCGCTGCTGCTGGCCGTCATCGAAGCTCGCCAGCTTGATGTCCTGACCGTCCCACTCGGCGGCCTGGCCGAGGCTTACCTGGACGCGCTGGCGACGCTGGAGGGTGACCGGCTCGGGAACGTATCCGCCTTCATCGCCGTGGCCGCCCAGCTGATTCTGATCAAGAGCCGGGCAATTCTGCCGCGGCCGCCCAAGGTCTCCGCAATCCCTCTGGACGAAGAGCTGGACCCGGAGGCAGAACTGCGAGCGCGGCTGCTCGAATACAAGCGCTTCCGGGACGCCGGTCTGGCGCTGGGCGAGCGCTTCGACATCCAGCGCATGTTCAGGCGCGACGCCGAAGTCGCTGCCAGCGCCGGTCGTGCGGGTGCGAGGCCACCTGAACGGCCACCACTACCGGCAAGCGTGCTCGCAAAGGCGCTGTCGCGACTGGCCACCGTTGTGCCCGTGGCCCCGGCACCGCAAGAGATCGTCGCCCGGACCATCACCCTGGCAGAGCGAACCGCCGTGATCAGGGCCGCCTTGCGCGGCGCGGACATGGTGGTGCTGCAGGATTTGCTCGGCGGAACCCGCGATCGCGTCGTGGTCGCAGTCACGTTCCTGGCGATGCTGGAGCTGTCCAAGCGGCGTGAGATCACACTCACACAAGCAGAGCCCTGGGGCCCCATCATTGCCCGCCGACTGGTTGAAACCGAAGAGAGTGATGAAGAAATCGACGAGAGCCTGGGGTCCTTCGCTTGAGCACTGAGACTGAAGAGATGTTCGCGCCGGATCCGGCTATTCAAGAGGCAGAGGATGCTGCCGCCGCGCTCGCGGCGCATCCGCCCCTCGGCGAGTTGACGGAGACGCAACTGGAGGCCCTGCTTTTCGTTGCCGAGCGGCCACTGACCCGCGCCGAGATCGCACAGCTGGCCGGCGTCGATCGTGAGGTCGTGGACGCCTGCATCGGCGATCTGCATGTGAGTCTGGCCGGCCGGGGCATCAACCTGGTCGAGTCCGGTGAGCGCGTTGAGTTGGCCACGGCGTCTGAAGGCGGCCGACTGATCGCCCGCTACGTTGGAGCGGACGCGCCGCGGCTCTCCACGCCGTCGCTGGAGACGCTGGCGATCGTCGCCTACCGCCAGCCCTGCACCCGCGCAACGATCGAGCGGATCAGAGGCGTGGACTCGGACTACACCCTGCGGACGCTGCTTCACCGCCGCCTGGTACAGGAATTGGGCCGTTCGGAAGCGCCGGGCCGGCCCATCTTGTTCGGGACCGGCTTCGACTTCCTGGAGCGCTTTGGGCTTACCAGCCTGGACGAACTTCCGGTTCTCGACGCGCCCGTCGCGGAGCGGCTCTTCGCCGAACCGGAGGAGACCCTGGAGGTTCCCGCCGAGCCCAAAGCGGGGACCACGCTCGGTCTCGAGACCGCCGCTGCTGAGACTCCGGCCGCCACTCCTGCCGCTGCACCTGCCGCTGCACCTGCCGGCGAGGGCGGCCAGGTGGCCGAGTAGTGGCCCGCGAGCGGATCCAGAAGGCGATCGCCAACGCCGGCATAGCATCGCGGCGTGGCGGGGAAGACCTCATCAGGGCCGGGCGCGTCACCGTGGACGGCCGGCCGGCAATCATCGGCGAGCAGGTCGACCCGAGCATGCAGCGCGTCGAAGTGGACGGGCGAGCTCTTCCCGGCGTGCTCGCGCCTCGTTCCTACTGGGTTCTGAACAAGCCGGCCGGCGTCGTATCGACTGTCCGGGATCGGCACGCCGAGCGAACCGTGATGGACTTCCTGCCGCCCGAGGTTCGCCGCTCGTCGCGCCTCTACCCGGTCGGTCGACTGGACGAAGAATCCGAGGGCTTGCTCCTCTTCACCGACGACGGCGCCTGGGCCGAGCTGCTCCTGCACCCGCGATTCGGTGTCGAGCGTGAGTACATGGTCGGCCTCGAGCGCTCGGTCTCCAAGCAGCAGAAGGCCGCTCTTCGGACGGGCATCGAGCTAGAGGAGGGACTCGCCAAACTGGACCATCTGGACGACCTCACGCCGGCCCAGATCCACAACCTGACCTTGCTGTTGGAGCCGCCGCATCCGGAATACCGCTGGTACAGGGTCGTGCTGGCACAGGGCTGGAAGCGCCAGATCCGGCGCATGTTCGATGGCGTGGGCATGCCGGTACTGCGGCTGGTCAGGATTCGTGTCGGCAGTCTGAAGCTGGCGGATCTTGCGCCCGGTCAGGTTCGGCGGCTGACCCATCAGGAAGTCACGCAGCTGGCCGCGTGCGCACGTGCCTCCACGACTACACGGCCGGAGAAGCCCGCTGCTGCCGGTGCCGCGACCGCCGGGGCGGCCACGAGCCCTGCCAAGCAGTTCACCAAGCGTCGGCTGCCGCCCGCAATCGCCATCGACGGCCCCAGCTCCAGCGGCAAGAGCACCGTCGGGGCCGAAGCCGCCCGCCAGCTGGGTTTCCGTTTCTGCGACACGGGTTTGCTGTACCGGGCCGTCGCCTGGCTCGCTCTGGAGCGCGGCGTTCCGCCGACGGACGTGGAAGCCCTTGTGCCACTCGCCGGTCAGGTCAGCCTCGTGGCGGACGGCCGTGGCCGCCTGCGCCACGTTCACGCCGACGGCCGTGACGTCACATCGGAAGTTGCCGGCGCGGAAGTGGATCGCGCCGTCTCGGACTATGCCAAGGTGCCGGAATTGCGCGACGCGCTGGTGCCCAGGCAGCGAGCCCTGGCCAAGAGTGGCGGCATCATCATCGCCGGGCGCGACATCGGCACCGTCATCCTGCCGGACGCGGACGTGAAGATCTACCTCAACGCCTCCGCCGAGGAGCGGGCCCGCCGCCGCGCCGACCAGCGCGCCACGACGGACTCGGGCGAGGCCGAGCAGATCCTCGCGGAGCTGAGACGCCGCGACTCCATCGACACCAACCGGGAGACGGCGCCGCTCAAGACAGCCGCAGACGCGGTCATCATCAACACGGACGGCAACACGTTTGAGCAGACGGTGACTGCGGTCGTGGAAGCGATCCGCGCGGCTGCGGGCACGGCGGCCAAATCGACCGGCGTGGCAGGCAAGACCGGCAAGTCAGGAGGCACAACCGGTGGCCACTAGGAAGCTGCCATTCTTCGCCCGGCTGAGCGGCGGCGTCCTGCGCCTCGCGGCGCGCCTCACCACGCGTGTGACGCTGGAAGGGATGGAGAACATCCCCAAGTCTGGCCCGGTCCTGTTCATCTGCAACCACTGCTCCAACGCAGACGGCACGCTGTTCATTGCCTTCATTATCCCGGCGATGGGCCGGCCGATGGTCTGGCTGGGCAAAGAGGAAGCCACCAGGTGGCCGCTGCTGGGCTGGTGCGTTCGTCATAACGGCGTTGTCGGCATCAGGCGCGGCGCCGGCGATCTCGAGGCCTTTAAGCTTGCCAAGTCCGTGCTGGACGGCGGCCGCCCACTCACCATATTCCCCGAAGGCACGCGTTCGCCGAACGGCGCTCTGCAGCCCGCCAAGGAAGGCGCCACGGTACTCGCCCTGCGCAGCGGCGCGCCGATTCTCCCGATCGCGATCATCGGATCGCAGCGCTACTGGCCCAAGGGCAAGCTCCTGCCACGGCCGGGTCGCCGCATCATGATCAGA
>DASVKT010000088.1:0-12443 GCA_036385235.1 Candidatus Limnocylindrales bacterium
TTGCCTCGAACTCATCGAGCAACGACAGGATGTCCGGCGATTCCCACAGGCGGTTGCGGCGCCAATCACCGCGGATCGGCCGGAGAACTCCTGCCGCCTCGAGCCGGGCGATTGCCTGGTTCGTGGCCTGGAAACTCGCTCCGGTGACGCCCCGGGCAGTCTCAACGCTCAGCACGGGCTGCCCGGAAAGGCCGGCTATCAGCTTTTCGGCAGCGGAACCCGCTCGCGGTCGGACTGCCGCCAGCCACTTCGCTTCCAGCCCGCTCAGCCTCTCGCCCAGTCGCCGTGATGCGGCAGCCGAGTCGGCGAGAGCCCTGGCGAAGAAGACGATCCAGCCGTCGACATCCCCGAAGCGAAAGGCTGTCAGCCCCTCGACGTAGCGCTGCCGATTGGTCGCCAGCACAACTGAGACGGGCGGAACAATTCGGCCGGCCACGCGTCCGCGGCGAAGGACGACGTGAATCAGGGCGCGACCGACTCGGCCGTTTCCATCAACGAACGGATGGATCGTCTCGAATTGGGCGTGAACCAGGGCCGCCTGGACGACCGGCGACATTTCCTCCCGGCCGATGAACGCTACGAGATCCTCCATGAGCCCTGGGACTTCTTCTTCGGGCGGAGGTATGAACTCGGCGCCGCGGGGCGAATCGGTGTTGGTGCCGAGCCAGTTCTGAACCTCGCGAAGGTGACCGGCGAATGGCCTCTCGCGAGGCAGAGTCATGAGAACGTCGTGGATAGCCAGAATGTCGGCGACCGCGAGCGATCGCTGCTCGGCCGCAATTTCAACCGCCCGTTGCATGGCCGCGATGTTGGCGATGACGCTCCGCGCGGTCTCGTCGCGCTCATCGCCGTCGGCGATCGCCTTGGCAATGCGCCGCTGGCTGATCTCGAGACCCTCGATCCGGCTGGACGCCAGAGCTTCGGCCCGGAGGAGTTGCCTGCCGACCGCCTCGAGCCCGCGAAACGTAGGGCCCGACTGGAGTTCATGGACAGCAACGGCCGCAGCTTCAACCTCCGCCACGGTTGCGCATCCGAGCCGGATGTCGGCGTCTCGAATTGGATCCGGGACGAAGGCTTGATACGCGAAGGCCGTCAGAGCGGACCGAGGTCCATATGCGTCGAGGGACGGCCGCCAGACCCGCTCAACCAATCTTGGCATCCTTGAACTCCTTGGGCCTTATTCAAGGTTGCCAGTATACCGTTGAATACACGCCCACAGAGTCAAGGGTCGGCGACTAGTCGGCGTGCGCTCAGGATGGCTACTCCGAATCTGGATCGCCATCTCGGCGCTGACCTCCCTGGCTTACGCCATAACGATGGTGGCCAAGAGTCAGATGGTCGGCATCGGGACCGTCATCGGGTACTTCCTCGTCTCCATCATCGGCCCCGCGCTGCTGCCGGACTTCGTCAAGGAGATCTTCAAGTACCTGCCGTTCAGCATCACAAGCGACGCGATCGGCCTTGTCGGCCCTCCCGGCACCATCGCCTCCGTCAACGCCGTCGAGCCAACCGCGGCCTTGCTCATCACCATCGGCTGGCTGATTGCGTGTCTGGCGGCTACGTGCCTGTCAGTTGAGCGCACTGAGATCACCGGGTAGGGCCTCTTCTGAGATCCGCGCGAAGCAGGAACTGCCACCACCCCGCCCCGTCCAAACCGACCACGGATGGTACGCTCAGGCGGATGGATGAACCGCGACGCCCGGATACAACAGCCGATGCCCCGGCCATTTACGCCGAGGTAGTTCGAGCTGTCCAGGCAAATCCGATCATCCCGGCCGACCCTTCGGCCCCCGTTGATCCCGCGACCGACCCGGCGCAGGACCGACCAATATGGCCGATGGATGCCACGCCGGCCGACGAGACGGAGGTGTCCGAGGCGCCCGAAGAGGAATCCTCGGGTCGCATCGTGAGCCACCTCCAGACCGTGGCCGGAGTCGGCGCCGGCGTGATCGGGTCAGTGATCGAGGCCGCCAACCAGGTCTGGTCCATCCGCGATGGAGTGGTCGCGCGGCGGCTGAGTCGACAGGCCCGCGAGCCGCTCGCCAACCTATACGAGCTATTCCCGGAAGCCAGGCAAGCCTCGCCCCACGAACTCGGGATGAGGTTCGTGCCGGTGGAAGAGATCCGCGGAACCGCCGTAGCCGGAGCAGCTCAGCGCGGCGGCGACTTCCTGCCGCTCAAGCCGTTCCGCGGCGAAAACTGGGAGGCTCGATGGCGACGCCTCCGCGACGCGAACGACAGGCTGCAACCCCTGCCGCCGGTGGACCTGATCAAGTACGACGGCGAATACTGGGTGGTGGATGGTCACAACCGTGTGGCGGTCACGCTCTACGCCAACGGTGTCGGCCTGGACGCGATGGTCACGGAACTGGTGTCAATGGATGGACAGACCAGCGAGCGGCCGCGGAACCTGCTCTCCTATCTGGGGGAGACCGGCGAGCTGCGGGCGGCTGCTTCGGGTCATCGGCCGGCCATCGGCATGAGGCAGGTGGAGCAAGCCTCGGCCGCCGAAGCGGCTGTAGTACCGGAGGACGAGCGCGAGGCCCGGGACGAGGCGGACGCGGATCGCGTTGCCGGGGCCGGGTCGGCCGAAGCCGACATAGCCGAAGCCGCCCACGATGCCAGGCGATCCACCGAGTCCTCGTCTCTCGGGGAAGCCGACTGATGCAGCGCTTCACAATCGAATGGCCGGACCCGGCACCATTCAAAGGTCGGGACGGTGCCCCTATCCGATTGCTGGCCGTATCGGACATCCTGGAGCCCACCTTGGCGGACAGGCGTAACCGCGCCGCCATATCTCCCGTGGATCTGATCGTCGGCTGCGGCGATCTGGACCCGGATGACCTCGCTTTCGTCACGGACGCGTTCAACGCGCCGGTCCTCTACGTGCACGGCAATCACGATACGGACGCGCGCTGGAAGCAATGCGCGGCGTTCTGCCCGGAAGCAATCCACTCGACTGCCATCCTCCACCGATCCGGGCTGTCCGTAGCCGGCCTGACCTGGCCGGGCCAGCGCGGCAAGGGCGGCAACCGCAGCGAGCGCATGGCCTGGAGTCAGGCCATGAGGCTGGCCACGCGGCGGCTCGGCCACCTGGATCCGCTGATAGTGCTGAGCCACGTGCCGCCATTGGGCCTGGGCGACGTCTCGACGGACGCGTACCACCGCGGCTTCAAAGGCTACCGCTGGCTACTGGAGCGGCTCGAGCCAACTCTCTGGCTCCACGGTCATACGCCTCTGGCCGCTACCTCGGAATGGATGCTCACGATCGGCGGAACGACGGTCATGAACGTGACCGGCGCGGTCGTGATCGATCTACTACCCCCAACGCCGGAGACGCTCGCCAGCAGACGCCGTCGCCTCAAGGTGCTGGCGAGCCGCCGGAAGACTCAGTTGCCCCAGGGAACCCCCGGCAAGCTATAGGTCCATCGGGTCCGGATCGGCTGGGTCTATCCCCAGCTCCTCGATCATCGCCTCGGCGTCCGCCGCGGCGATCTGCCCGGCGCGCACCAGGCCGGAGATCGCTGCCGCCGCGATATGCGCCGCATCAACGGCAAAGAGCCGGCGCAGCGTCTCCCGAGTATCCGATCGGCCGAAGCCGTCCGTCCCGAGCACAATTCGTGACTGGGGCAGCCACGGCGCGACCAGATCCGGGTAGGCCCGAATCCAGTCTGTGGCGATGACGATCTGGCCGCCGTCCGGCGGCAGGACCTTTGCAACGTGCGGGGTGCGGGCCGTGGCGCCCGGGTTGAGGCGGTTCCACCGGTCCGTCGCCAGGCCGTCCACGCGGAGCCGCTGGAAGGAAGTGGCGCTGTAGACCTCGGCCGGGATGCCGTGCTTCTCGAGAAGATCGCGCGCCGCCACAACCTGCTGGAGGATTGAGCCACTGCCGACCAGCCGGACGGGATCCTTGATCCTGGCCGCCTTGCCGAGCTTGGGCGCCTCGATCAGGCGGTAGATGCCGCTCGAAATCTGCTCGTCGGTCAGGTCTGCCGGCCGCGCGGGCATCGCGTAGTTCTCGTTGTAGAGCGTGATGTAGTAGAAAACGTCCTCGCCTTTGACGTACATCCGGTCGATGCCTTCGCGGACGATCGAGGCCAGTTCGTAGGCGTAGGCCGGGTCGTAGGCCCGAATGTTCGGGATGACCGAAGCCAGAACATGCGAATGACCGTCGTCGTGTTGGAGGCCTTCGCCGGCGAGGGTTGTCCGGCCTGCTGTTGCCCCCATGACAAAACCGCGGCCGCGCTCATCGGCCAGCGCCCAAAACTGGTCGCCGGTCCGCTGGAAGCCGAACATCGAGTAGAAGATGTAGAACGGGATCAGCGGCACGCCGTGCGTGGCATAGGCCGTGGCCGCCACCTGCAACGAGGCCGCCGAACCGGCCTCGTTGATCCCTTCCTCGAGAACCTGGCCGTCCACCGCCTCGCGGTAGCTCAGGACAAGGTCCGAGTCCACCGGTTCGTACTTCTGGCCGCCCGAGGCGTAAATGCCCACTTCCTTGAAGAGCGGGTCCAGGCCGAAGGTGCGGGCCTCGTCCGGGACGATCGGCACGATCCGCCGCCCGATCTGCGGGTCGCGGATCAGGTTCCGGAGCAGCCGGCCGAAGGCCATGGTGGTGCTGACGGCCATTTCGGAGCCGGTCGTGAACTCGGCGTCCACCTCAGGGCGTGGCGCCGGAAGTGGCTTGGATCGCACCACGCGGCTCGGGAGTGAACCGCCCAGAGACCGGCGCCGCTCCAGCATGTACTGGACTTCTTCCGAATCTGGGCCGGGCCGGTAGTAGGGCGCGTCGTGGAGCTTGTCGTCCGGGATCGGCAACTCCAGGCGATCGCGGAAGACGCGCAGCTCCGACTCGGAGAGTTTCTTGGCCTGGTGGGTGATGTTGCGGGCCTCTACGCCGGGGCCAAGTGCGTAGCCCTTGATCGTCTGGGCCAGAACCACCGATGGCCCGCCGCGGAATTCCGTGGCGGCGCGGTATGCGGCATAGACCTTGCGGTAATCGTGGCCGCCGCGGCGCAGGTGGGCCAGGTCGTCGTCCGTAAGGTGCTCAACCAGCCGCTGGAGGCGCGGATCCGGCCCAAAGAAGTGCTCGCGGATGTAGGCGCCGCCGGCGACCGAATACTTCTGGAACTCGCCGTCCACGGTCTCGTTCATCTTGTTTACGAGCACGCCCTCGACGTCGCGCGCCAGCAGGTCGTCCCACTCGCGGCCCCAGATGACCTTGACCACGTTCCAGCCGGCGCCGCGGAAGAGACCTTCCAGCTCCTGGATGATCTTGCCGTTGCCGCGAACCGGGCCGTCCAGGCGCTGTAGGTTGCAGTTCACCACGAAGGTCAGGTTGTCCAGGCCTTCGCGCGCAGCCAGAGAGAGCGCGGTGATCGACTCGGGTTCGTCCATCTCGCCGTCGCCCAGGAACGCCCAGACCCGGCTCGCCGATGTATCGGCCAGGCCGCGGTTCAACAAGTATCGATTCAGGCGGGCCTGGTAGACGGCTGCAATCGGGCCCAGGCCCATCGAGACCGTGGGGAATTCCCAGAAGTCCGGCATCGTCCGCGGATGCGGATAGCTTGGCAGGCCGACGCCGGAAAGTGCCTCCTGGCGGAAGTGGTCGAGGTTATCCTCGGTCAGGCGGCCCTCGAGGAAAGCTCGGGCGTAGATGCCGGGCGCCGCGTGGCCCTGATAGAAGATCTGGTCGCCCGAGGAACCCCCGTCAGCGCCGGTTGACCCCTTGCCGCGGAAGAAGTGGTTGAAGCCAACCTCATATAGCGTGGCCGCGCTGGCGTAAGAAGCGAGGTGACCGCCGATTCCGGGGTGAGCGCTGTTCGCGCGCAGGACCATGGCGACGGCGTTCCAGCGAATGAGCCGCCGGATGCGCTTCTCCAGGACTTCGTCGCCGGGAAAGAACGGCTCCTGCTCGGGGCTGATCGTGTTGATATAGCGAGTCTGAGTCAGCGGCGGCAGTCCAACATGGAGCTGGCGAGCTCGCTTGAGTAGCTTGTAAAGAAGGAATCGGGCCCGCTCGTCGCCTTCCTGGCCGTGAATCTGGTCCAGGGCATCCAGCCATTCCTGGGTCTCAGTCGGGTCAATGTCTGGCAGCTGGTGCTTGAACTCATCGAAGTACATCGCTCGGGTCCTTCTCCAGGGCCGGTGTGGGCGGCGGGGCGAGTGCCGGATTGGCACGAACCTGAATTGCAGGTTAGCCGATCGGTCCGGCAACTATGCGCGAACCTACCCGGCTGGCGCGCAGCGCGGGCCGAGGGCGCGGGCGGCAGGACGGAATGGGCGCAGGCGAGGCACGGGGCGGAATGGGAGCGGGTGAGGGGCCGTGCGCAACAGGCGGGACGGGACGAGGCGGGGCGAGACGAGGGCGGGCGGGTCGAGGGCGGGACGAGGGCGGGACGGGGCGGGGCCGCGGCGTCCGGCACGAAGTGGTGGCGGTTTCTCGGGCACAGCGGGGCCGCGACGGCCGGCGCGAAGTAGCGGCCGACGCCGTTTGCCTCTGTCGTTTGCCTCTCGCCTTACGGCGCGATTTGGAGCACAGTAGGCGGCACGGGGATTCCCGCAGCGGGACGCTATAAGCCACGCAACCCAGAATGGGATGCGGGAGATAAGCGAGGTCATGAGCACTCAGCCCCTGGTCCTTGTCGCGGACGACGAGCAACGCATAACGAAGCTCGTGTCGATGGCCCTCACCGATGAGGGATTCCGCGTGGTCACGGCCTCGGGCGGCGAGGAGGCCCTGGTCAAGGCCGAGGAAGTCCGTCCAGACATCGTCTTGCTGGACATCGTGATGCCAGACCTGGACGGCATAGAGGTGATGCGCCAGATCCGCGAACGCCGCTCCGTGCCTGTGATCCTGCTCACGGGCAAGGGGTCCGCCTCGGACAAGGCCAAAGGCCTTGATCTGGGCGCGGACGACTACATCGCCAAACCGTTCCATCTCGACGAACTGGCGGCCAGGGTGCGCGCCGTCCTCCGCCGAGCTTCCGGCGTGAGCACGAGCGCCGGTATCGGGCCGGTCCGCTTCGATGACGTGGAGATAGATCTAGAGCGGCGCATGGTTACGCGCGGCGGCGAGATCGTTGAGCTGTCGCGAACCGAGTGGCTGCTCCTGCAACACCTGGCAGTGAATGCCGGGAAGGTTGTGCTGCACACTGAGTTGCTGACCAAGGTCTGGGGCCCGGAATACCGAGACGACCTCCAATACCTGCGCGTCTGGGTCAGCCGAGTCCGCCGCAAGCTGGGCGCCAAACCCGGCGAGCCGGGCCGGATCAAAACATTCCAGGGCATCGGCTACCTGCTGGACGTTGAGCCGGGCCAACCGGAAAGCAGCCACAGCCGCAACCGCGAATACGACGGCGCTCACGACAGCGCTCACGACGGAACCAACGACTGGAACCATAACGGCCTGCACGGCCGGCCGGCGGCCGATCCAGACGAGCATCAAGACCAGATCCGCCACGACAACGGCCGCCAGAGCAAGTGGACCAAGGTCTAGGCCCGGCTGGCGGCGACTTCCTGGAATACAAACATAAACGGCCCGGAGAGGGGACCCGGGCCGTTCATGTCATCAGAAGACGCCCCGTCACCGGCGTCTCTGTCTCGATTTTCTTCTTGGGTGGAGCTTCCGGTGCAGTCAGTACAGGTTAGGTGCCGCCGCCTGACGACCGCCCGGTAGCCGGTCGTCGCGCCCTTGCATCGGCATTGCAGTGGCACATCGACTGGGGCCATTTGCGGTTCGGCCGCGCCCTGCCCGGCCGGTCGGGCAGGTTGCGCGGCAACCCCGGATCGCGTACAACAACTGCCTCACGCTCACGCCCACGGCCACGCCCACGGCCACGCCCACGGCCACGCCCACAACGAGCCCATCGGAGGTATGCCGCGTCGATGACGGGCAACTGGGGATCCCGGCCGGTCGAGCCGTGGGCCGCGGACGACAACTCCCGCTACGGGCCGCAGGTTGCGCTCGTCGTGGTAGATCTCCAGAACGATTTCGCGGACCCGGCCGGCAGTCTTTCCGTTCGCGGCGGTTCGGAGATCGTGGAGCTGGTGAACGCCGAGATCGAGCGAGCCCTCGAGGCCGGCGCGGCCGTCGTCTACACACAGGACTGGCATCCGGCCCACACTCCGCACTTCGCCCAGGACGGCGGCATCTGGCCGGTCCATTGCGTCGCGGATACCTGGGGCGCGGAACTTGCGCCCGGCCTGGCCGTCACCGGGCCCATCGTGCGCAAAGGCACTTACGGCGAAGACGGCTACTCCGGCTTCTCAGTCCGAAACCCGGCCGGCGGACTCCCCATCCCAACTGAACTGGATGCAACGCTGGCCCGCGGCGGCGCCGAACGATTGGTCGTCTGCGGCCTGGCGACCGATTACTGCGTCAAGGCGACGGCGCTGGACGGCGTGCGGCTGGGCTACCAGACGGCGGTTCTGCTGGACGCCGTTCGGGCGGTGGATCTTCAGCCGGGCGACGGCGACAAGACGCTCGACGAGATGGCCGCAGCCGGGGTTACGATCGTGGGACTGCGAGCCTCGGCTCGCTGAGCCGCCGCCGCCGGCGCATACGATGGATCGCGACTGGGACGATCGGCGGCCAGGCCTCAAGGTAGGGTCATGCAACTCCACCTCGTCGATGCCACCTACGAGTTGTTCCGAGCGCACTACTCGCCGCGGCCGGCAACGTTCGCCCCGGACGGACGCGATATCGGCGCGGTGGTGGGCCTTCTCTACACGCTGCTGACGCTTCTGCGCGACGAAGGTGCGACGCACGTCGGCTGCGCTACGGACCACGTCATCCGCTCCTTCCGAAACGATCTGTACGCCGGCTACAAGACCGAAGCCGGCGTGCCGCCCGAACTGCTGGCCCAGTTTCCGCTGGCCGAACGAGCGATGGCGGCCATGGGCCTGGTCGTCTGGCCGATGGTCGAATTCGAGGCGGACGACGCCATGGCCACGGCCGCGGACCGCTGGGCCAATTGGCCGGGCGTAGACCGCGTCTGGATCTGCACGCCGGACAAGGACCTGGCCCAGTGCGTTCGAGGCGAGCGCGTCGTGATGCGCGACCGGCGGCGCGACCGAACGATCGATGAGGCCGGCGTGATCGGCCGCTGGGGAGTCGGGCCGGCCTCCATCCCGGACTACCTGGCCCTCGTCGGCGACTCCGCCGACGGCTTCCCCGGCCTCCCCGGCTGGGGCGAGAAGTCCGCGGCCACCGTCCTGGCCCACTTCCCCCACCTCGAAGAAATCCCCGCGAACCCCGGGGAGTGGCACGTCAACGTCCGCTCCGCCAATCAGCTCAGCGCCACGCTCCGCGACCTCTGGGCCGACGCGCTCCTCTTCCGCCGCCTGGCGACCCTCGCCAGGAACGCTCCCCTCCCCCAGCGCAGCCCGGACGAGCTGCTCTGGCGTGGCGCGCGCCGGGCTGAGTTCACGGCTCTTTGCGAGGAGCTGGGGCAGCCGAAGTTGGCCGAGCGGCCGCATGTGTGGCGGGATTAGGAAAGGGACCGTGACGGGTGCCGTGCGACAGGCTTGACCGACGGCTCGCGCCTAATGACTGAGCGGCGTCATGAAGCCGCCGATGCGGTCCAACATCAGTTTGGTGCTCAGCAGAGTGCATCCTGCTGGCGCAGCCCACCCGGCGGATCTCCGCTGATTGGATCTGCGATATGCCCGTCAGTGCCAATGACGATCGCCCAAGGAAGGTCCGCCTGTGTGTCCCGGACGTGCAAATGGAAGGTGCGGATCACTCCGGCCGTGGTAACGGACACCTCGACTACTCCACCCCGCAGCCCCGCCGACAGTGTCCGGCAGCCGGATACCACTGCGCCGCCAGAGAGCCCGCGGACGGGTGTGCCGAACAGCCCGGGCTGACTCCAGCTCACCGAAACGCCCTGGCGGCTGTAGTTCTGGACGACGAGATCCAATGGCGTAGTGCAAGCGCAGGAGGGCACCGGTATCAGTAGGGCGGCAGCGATCGCAACGATGAGAGCGAACATAGCGCTGGCGAGCACGGCGCTGGCGCATCCCAGTCGGGAGCGAAGGCGGCCTCGTGGCGGCGTGGTCCTGACTGGATCAGCTCCGTCGGACATCATTCCCTCCCGTCTTGGCTCGTCTCGTCGACAGCCCCTGCCATTATTGCGCAGAGGCCGAGCGTAAGGATGAGGGCTACCGGACAGGGTCCCACCGGGAACCCGCAGCGACCGCGGTCAAGCCACCTTCGGCGACGACAGGTGGCGCCGCCCGGAGTCGTCTACTTGAGCATCGCCAGCATCGAGGCGTGATGCCGCGGCGAAGCCGCGAGGCAGGACCACTTCTTGGCCGGGTAGGCCAGGTCGAACCAGGGGCGGCCGTCCAGAGTGGTGACGGTTGCACCGGCCCGCTCGGCGATGAGCCCGGCCGCAGCCACGTCCCAGGCGGAGAGTCCGGCGCCCTGCGCGTAGACGTCAAAACGGCCACAGGCCACATATGACAGCGTCATCGCGGACGAACCCATCGAGCGGTGAGCCCGGATCTGCTTTACGGCTTCGTGGCGCTTGCGGACCGTGCCGCGGCCGCCCACGGCTAGAGTCACGACCAGATCCTCGAGCAGTTCCTTATCCCCCACCTGGATCGGGTGGCCGTTGCGCAGCGATGGCCCGTCGATGGAGCCGGTGAAAGTTTCGTCGCGTGTCGGGTCGTAGATCACGCCGACCACCGGCCGGCCCTCGGCCGCCAGCGCGATTGAGATGCAGAAGAAGGGAATTCCGTTGGCGTAGTTGACCGTCCCGTCGAGCGGATCGACGATCCAGACTCGGCCGGACTCGTTGACGCCGGTGGCGGCCACCGCACCGATTTCCTCGGCGTAGAAGTTGTCGCTCGGATACCGCTCCTGGATTGCCCTCATGACCAGGGCTTCGCAGAGGTGGTCCACCTCGGTCACGACGTCGCGCGGACCCTTGGACCGGATGTCCTCCAGGCGCTCGTATCGCTCCATCTGGATCGCGCCGGCCTGGTGGGCCAGATCAATGGCCAGCTCCATCTCGGGGCCGAAGGCGGCCGACTGCCCAAGTCGGCCAAGTCGAGCCTTTCGTTCGGCAGCCGACTCGGCGGCAGGACCGAGCGTCATGAGGCTGCGATCCCGGCTTCGAGCGCGATCTCGATCATGCGCTCGATGGCCATGTTGAGTTGGTCCAGCGGCAGGTACGAGTCCTCCGAGGAGACTTCCTCGGAGAGAATGTCGCTGACGGTGAGGATCGTGGCGGCGGCAACGTTCCCGCCGGCTGCCTGCGCGCGCGAGGCGAGGTAGTAGAGGACGGACGTCTCCATCTCAAAGGCGAGAACGCCGCGGCTGCGCCACTTGGAGAAGTAGTCCGTGTCCGGGTTGTAGAACAAGTCGACCGTGGCGACCTGTCCGACGTGCGGCTGCTGGCCCAGCCTGACCGCCGTGTCGACGAGCGTTCGCAGGAGCCCGAAGTCCCCGGTCGGAGCGTAGGCATCGCCGTGGAGGTACGTTCGGGTGGCGCCGTCGACCGGCGCTGCAGACGACGCAACGACGATCTCACCCGTCTTGATGCCGCGGCCGATGCCGCCGCAAGTGCCCACGCGGATCAGCTTCTTGGCGCCCAGGCGGAGCAGTTCCTCCACGACGATGGACATGCTCGGCGCGCCCATCCCGCTGGTCTGCACACTGATCGGCACGCCCTTGAATGTACCTGTATAGCCAAGCAGGCCGCGGTGGCCGTTGACCTTGCGCGAATTGGCGAGGCCGCCGTCGAACTTCTCGGCGATCCAGGTCGCGCGATTCGGGTCGCCCGGCAGGAGGACGACCGGTGCGTAGTCCTCGGCTTCGGCGCGGAGATGGATCTGCGACATCGGCGGACTCCAGAGCAACGAGTGGTCGGGCAACGAATCACAACAGCAAGGAGATTCTAGCCTGGCTCACGACTCAGGGGATTGCGGCGCCACCTGAGGCGGCAGCGGCGGCAGTTCGCGTGGCCGCGGCCGCCAGACCAGGCCGAAGCCGGCACCCCTGGATAACCAAATCACAACCTTTCTGTGGGTGCCTGCTTATTGACAATTGACGGCGCGTTTACGTCCGGCACCGGATTCAGGGGGCCCGATCAGGCGGTCTTGGGCGGTCCGGGCCAATTTTGTGCGGTTTAGTGTGGACAAAACAACAAGAACCTGGGATACATATACAAGAACTCCCCTTGCAAGGGACCGAAAACGTCGTATGGTACAGATGGCCCAAAGATAGCCCGTACTCTTGGATACCAGGTCCGGTGCAAGGCGCACCAAAAGTGAGACATTCCAGGCCCTCAATCGACCGGTCCCGTCTCCCGGCCAGGGTGCCCGCCACGGGGGCCACAGGATATCGAGGAACCACGTGCGGTTCAGTCGTGCTCGACAGGTGGCAGTTGAGCGTCTTCTCTGGTCCCGCGACAGTCGGCTCGTTTCGCGTATTG
>DASVKT010000089.1:0-3178 GCA_036385235.1 Candidatus Limnocylindrales bacterium
TCGGAGCTGCTGCAACGCCTGGAAGCCAAGGGCCTCGTCGCACGGATCCGCGACGAACGCGATGAACGCCGGGTTCTGGTCTGGCTCACCGATGCGGGACGCGACGTCGTCTCGAGGGTGGGACAGGTGCTGGCCCCGGATCTCATCGCCCAGGTCATGGCGAACCTGTCACCGGAGGAACGAGCGACCGTCGTCCGCGGCGTCGAGTTGCTCGCCACCGCCGAACTTGCGAAACCCATCGCGGCCGGCCAACCTGCCGCCGCCAACAAGGAAAGGAACCACCCATGACCCTCGCCGTGAGCTGCGAATCCTGCGGCATGCCCCTGGCCGGCGCAGAAGACCACGCCCTCGCCGACACATCCATCCCGTTCTGCTTCCACTGCGCGCCGGAAGGCACTCTGCCGCCCTTCGAAGAGCGGCTGGAGCGGTTCACGCAGTGGATGCTGAGCCGGGGAGAGACAGACCACGCCGCGGCCCGCGAAAAGGCCCTCGCGTACATGAAGACGATGCCCGCCTGGAAGGACGCCGACTGAGGTCGTCCGGCTCTCCACGATCGCGCCACTACGCAAAGGCCGCCGCTTGCCGGCGGCCTTTTCATCCTGTCGGCCGACACGGCATCGTGCGAGCGGCCGATCCGATTGCCGCTCAAGCGGCGATATGATCCGCCCATCGACTGAACTCATTTCCAAGAACCGGAGTCGCTCGTGCTACACATGGACTTTCTGGGGTGGATCGTCGTCGGCTTCCTGGCCGGTGCCCTCTCGGGCGCCGTCGTCGAGAAGGGCCCTCACGGCTGCCTGGCCAACATCCTGGTCGGCGTCCTGGGCGGCCTGCTCGGCGGCTGGTTCGTCACCGCGGAACTAGGCCTGGACAGCACCCGAGGTTTCATCGGTGCCGTCGTGGTGTCGTTCGTCGGTGCCGTCGTCATTCGCTTGATCCTTGACGCGGTCGATTCGAATGACCGCCGCGGCCGCCGTCGCGACCACCTCTAGACGGAGGCGCCACTCCTCAAGGGCCTCCGCACCGACCTCACGCAACCTACCCGTTTCGCCAGGCTGGACGAGTTGGCAAGCCGGCAGCGGCCGAGTCGGCGATCGCGGTAGGATGCGGACGCCACATTCAAGGCTAAGAGCGCTTGCTGCCGCACCGCAGCCGAGATCAGCCGCTCGATTACCAGGCCCCAAGGAGGGCGACGATGACGACCAGTAACACCGAGAACGCCACGTCCGCAACTCCGGAGGCCCCCGAGGCAGTTCCGGCGGCCCCCGCGGAACCCAAGGCCGCCGCCGAGCCCAAAGCCGCCGCCGAGCCCAAAGCCGCCGCCGAGCCCAAGGCGCCGGCCGAGGCCAAGGCGCCCGCCGAGCGACCTTACTCGCCGGGTCTGACCGGAGTCATCGCCGCGGAGACGGCAATCGGATTCATCGACGGCGAGAAGGGCCAACTCCTCTATCGCGGCTACCCCATCGGCCAGCTGGTCGAGAAGGGCACATACGGCCGCGTCGCCGAATTGCTCTGGACGGGCGAGTGGCGCAGAACCGCCAGACTGGTCCCGGCCGAGATCCCGGAGCCGGTCATGTGCGTCCTGCGCGAACTGCCGGACCACACGCACCCCATGGACGCTCTGCGAACCGCCGTGTCGGTCTGGGGCGCCTGGCGCCGCCCGCACTGGCCGCCTACGGTGGATCAGGCCCGCGAACTGACGGCCTTCGCGCCGTCGGCGCTGGCAGCGTTCCACCGGCTTCGCAACGGACTGGAGCCCGTTGCTCCGAACCCGAAGCTCTCTCTGGCGGGCGGCTTCCTGCAGCAGCTGACCGGCAAGGATCCCGATCCGGCCGCGGCTCGCGCCCTGGACGCGTACTTCATCGTCGGCGCGGAGCACGGCCTGAACGCCTCCACGTTCACCTGCCGCGTAATCATTTCCACTCGGTCGGACCTGGCCAGCGCCGTCTGCGGCGCGATCGGCGCACTGAAGGGCCCGCTTCACGGCGGCGCGCCCGCCGAAGTGGTCAGCCAGCTTCACGAGATCGGCTCGCCGGAACGAGCCGAGAAGTGGGTCCGCGAGGCTATCGCCCGCGGCGACAAGATCATGGGCTTCGGCCATCGCGTCTACCGTGCCTACGACCCTCGAGCAGCCGCGCTCCGCAAGGTCGCCGAAGGCATGTCCGACATGGCGGCATGGCTGGACACCGCGGTCAAGGTCGAAGATGTCGTCCTGCGCATCTTCGGCGAGCTGAAGCCGGATCACATCATCAAGACCAACGTCGAGTACTACGCCGCGGCCGTTCTCCAGGGAGTCGGGCTCCAGCCCGATCTGTTCCCGCCGACATTCGCCCTGGCCAGAATGGCCGGCTGGACGGCCCATGCCATCGAGCAGGCCTCGGCCGACAAGCTGATCCGCCCGGATGCTCGCTACGTGGGAAACCCGGAGACCACCGTTCCGTCCTTCGGGCGCTAGCCCGAAGGACGGCCGCCGCCGCGGTCCGGACGCGGCTCGCCCGAGACTCGCCCCGACCTGACCTAGAATTCGACCGCCGCCGGTCCTGTTTCGATGCGCCCGACGTCGCCGGTACGCCGGGCGAACACGACCGCTTCGACCAGAGCGCTTCTGACGATCACGGCCTTGCGGCTGTACTTGTCCGCCCAAACTCCCCGGAGCGGTATCAACGGCAATCCGGTCATGAAGAAGAGCGCCCCGAAGATCCCGACCAGATGCGGAACCTGCGCCGTGGCAACACCGACTTCGAGCAACCGATTCGGAAGGAAGGCGTAGATCTGGTATCGCGTTGCACTAATCAGTAGCCGGTTCGTGGACCATCGAGCGCTCTCGGGCGTCCGACCGTCAAGGGGCCAGACACTTCCGAATCGCGCATCTAGCCAAACCCCCTGTCACGGAAGTTGGGCGAGGTGAGGCCGGTACGGGCCCGACATCTGGCGGCAGGCTGAGCGTGAGAACTGGGGGATGCCCAGCTTCCTCTGCCCAGATTCCGCCAAATGGCCCCGATATCAGGCGCAACTTCCACTCCAGGGAAGTTAGGCCAGTTGTCGGCGCGGAAGCCGAGTTGGGGCGGGGCGCCGCGCCGGACCTGGGCATCTAGTGTCGCGTTGCACAAATCCGTAGCCGGTTCGTGGACCATCGAGCGCCCTCGGGCGTCTGACCGTCAAGGGGCCAGACACTTCC
>DASVKT010000090.1:0-2403 GCA_036385235.1 Candidatus Limnocylindrales bacterium
TTCGACGGTCGCCGCATCACCGCCGACGACCTCAAGTGCGCGGGCTCGATGACGGTTCTTCTGCGCGATGCCATCAAGCCAAACCTGCTCCAGACGTTGGAAGGCGGCCCGGCATTCGTCCACTGCGGCCCGTTCGCCAACATCGCCCACGGCAACAACAGCGTTCTGGCGGATCGCCTGGCTCTGGCCACCTGCGAAATCGCCTGCACCGAGGCCGGCTTCGGTGCGGACATGGGCGCGGAGAAGTTCTTCGACATCAAGTGCCGCCAGAGCGGGCTGCGGCCGGACGCGGCCGTTATGGTCGCAACGGTCCGTGCCCTCAAGATGCACGGCGGAGTCGGGCGGATCGTTGCCGGCAAGCCGCTGGACCCGGCGCTGGAGCAGGAGAACGTGGAGGCGGTCCGGAAGGGTTCGGCCAACCTGGCTGCCCAGATCGAGAACGTCCGCATCTTCAACGTTCCGGTGGTCGTGGCCATAAACCACTTCCCCGGCGACACGGACGCGGAAGTTGCCGCGATCCGCGAGGTGGCGCTGGCCGCCGGAGCGCGCGACGTGGTTGTGAGCCGCCATTTCACCGATGGCGGCGCCGGCGCCGAAGACCTGGCCCGAGCCGTTTGGGATGCCGCCGAAGAAGGCGCCCCGGACTTCCGCCTCCTCTACCCGGACGACCTCCCGCTTCGCGAGAAGATTGAGACCGTGGCGGTCCGCATCTACGGGGCCCGCGGCGTGGATGAACTCCCCGCCGCCACCAAGGCCCTGAAACTCTACGAAGACCTGGGCTTCGGCAATCTGCCGGTCTGCATGGCCAAGACGCACCTGTCGCTCAGCCACGACCCCGGCCTCAAGGGCCGCCCCACCGGCTTCCGCGTCCCCATCCGCGAAGTCCGCCTCTCCGCCGGTGCCGGCTTCATCACCCCACTCCTCGGCGAAATGCGCACCATGCCTGGCCTTCCCTCCCACCCCGCAGGCGAAAACATCGACATCGACGCCGACGGGAACATCGTGGGGTTGTTCTAAGAGCCCATGCTCACCCTCATCCTCACCCGCCACGGCCAAGCCGCGCCCGGCGACCTGATGCTCGGCGGGCAGCTGGACATGCCGCTCACGCCGGCCGGGTGCAAGGAGGCGGAGGCGCTGGGGCGGCGGCTCGCCGGTGTGAGGGTCGATCGAATCGTCGCCAGCCCGATGGCCCGGGCGATGGAGACGGCGCAGACGATCGCGACCGGCCGGCCGGTCGAGGTGGACGAACGGTTGCGCGAACTCGACTACGGGCGTTGGGAAGGCCTGACGGCCGCCGAGATCGAGGTGCGCGACCCGGAACTGCGGGCCCGATGGGAGCACGATCCGGCGGAGACCCATTCGCCGGGCGGCGAATCCGGGAACGACGTCGCGGCACGGGCGCTGGGTTTTCTGGTCGATCTGCTCGCGACGGAACTTCCCGGCCCGGCCGGCGGCAGCCGACACTCGCCCGATCCGGGCGGTTCGCGTGGCCACGTCTCCGAGGCGCAGGCTGAGGCCGAAGGCGAACGCCGAGTCCTGGTAGTCGCCCACGGAACCTACAACCGCATCCTGATGTGCGTGGCTCTGGGGGTGCCGGTCCGCGACTACCGGCGCCGCTTCATCCAGGACCGAACCAACCTGACGGTCCTGCGTTACGAGCGCGACGATACGCCGGACGGTGCCCAGCTGATCCTCGCCAACGATGTGGGCCACCTACGCCACGGTGGCGAGGCGCCCTGGGGTTAGCCGCTCGGTAGCCGTGCCCGCGCCGTCCGGGCGCGAAGGGGCGTCGCGAATGGGAGCTTGGACCAGGCATCTAGCCTAACTTCCCTGGCATGAAAGTTAGGCGGGCTTCTGCGCTGGCTGGGCCGGGGCGCGTCACCATTCCGCGCTCAGTTGAGTGTGGAATCCCGGACTCGGAGCGCCCCCGCGAACGCACAGGAGCAGATTCCTGACCTAACTCTCACCAGGGGCAAGTTAGGCAAGATAGTGCGCGGCGCCGCACGTTCGGGGCCCGGCCGTCGCGCCGCCACTACCCCGCCCCGGGGCCCGGCCCAAGCCGGCGCCACTGCCCCGCCCCGGGTCGATCGGCCGTCGCGACCACCGCCGCGAGCCCAGGACCGACCATCTAGTCAGATTCTCCTGCCACGGAAGTTGTGCGAGTCGCTGCGCCAAATGGACGCTTGTCCGCCGTCGCCTCACGCTCAATTGAGCGTGGATTCGGTCATCGAGTAGGCCCCGAGCCGCCCGGGGACCCAGATTCCCGGCCTAACTTCCGCTACAGGCAACTTGGACTAGATAGGGCCGCCGCCGGACTCATCGGCCGCCGGCCGCCGCCGGACTCGGCCGCCGGCCGCCGCCGGACTCGGCCGCCGCCGGACTCGGCCGCCGCCGGACTCGGCC
>DASVKT010000091.1:0-13676 GCA_036385235.1 Candidatus Limnocylindrales bacterium
GAGCGCAGCCGCCAACGAAGGAATCGGCCGGCTGACGGCGGGCGGAGGCAAAGACTGACGGCGCGACTGGCCCAGAGCCGCGCCGTCAGAAAGAAATACGCGAGTCATCCATGCCCCATCTCGAGAAACCCGGCCCAGGGCAACTCAAGCGGGGACGCCCCCGTTGCCGGGATCAGCGCCGCATCGTGACGTTGACCCGCTGCAGGTGCGATCGGTTCACGAGGAGCGCGTCGCGCGGGGTGTCCTTGAGAGTCACGCCGTTGACCTGGACGCTCGGCGTGAATACGGGCAGGAAGAGTTCCGTGCCGCGCTCTGTCAGGGACAAGGGGTCCTGCGACGGGAGAAGAAGCAGAACGCCGGTTATCACAAACGGCGTGGCCGTCAGGGTGACGTTGTACGCCATCCGGAACTTGCTCCAAGCGTCGCGATCTGCGTCGCTGACGACCGGCTCGCCGTCTTCCGCCGGCATCGCGATCGTGATGTCATACGGGTCGACGTTCTTGATGCCGCCGGCGGGCGCGAGCGGCTTGGAGCCGTCACACGGACCCTGCTTGGCGTTGTTTACGTTGATCGCAGCGCGCTTCTCCAGCACGTCCGCCAGCTTGACTCCGCCCTGCGCGAGAACAGCGTCAATCCGGCCATCCTCAGTCAGCGCAACGAAGTGGCCGGGCTTCTTGCGGGTAACGACAAATCCGCCTATTCCCGACGACAGTTTGAAAGTGCCTACGGCCATGGGATTCTCCTATGCGCCCGCTGGGCCACGCTCCCGACCAAAGGGTCGAGCCATGCACGGACTTGGGCCAACTGGATCCGCATGAGAGCGGGTCCTCTCAAGGTTTCGGTATTGGCTTGCATCAACTTGATGGACTTCAGGCCATTCCGCCACCAACCGGAGGTCATGGTGCCAATAGTCGGGCGGTGCGACCTTGCGCCACATCGAACGTACCCGTGCCGCTATCGCCGGTCAACGGCCTTCTCGGGGGCGACGGGGGCGGCCCGTTTGGGGACTGTCGGGCGCACCGTGGCCGCTCCGGCCGGACGTAGATCTAGGCGCAGGGCCCCGGGTCACCGGGCACAAGGGCCACGACCTGGATGGATGCCTTGGCCCCGCTCGAGTCCACGAAGCGGGTCAGCTGGTTCGAGGCCTGAACCACGGGCAGAAGCGTGGCGAGATCAGCGCCCGTCACGGTGCTGCAGCGGAAGTCCGCGCCACCGTATGGCTTGCCGAACGTGGCGAACGTGCCGGCCAGCGGCCAGGGCTTCTCTGTTGGAGCGATGCCGCCGCCGCTCACGTCTGTCGGGGGCGTAACCAGGACCGCGATGCTGGTCGGGACATACGGCTGAGATGTCCCGAGCTCAGGGGCGAGCCAGGTGCCGATACTCGTGACCTTGCTCCAGAACAGCTCGAACGCGGCCGTCGTTCCCGGATCGGCCGATGTGGGGGCGGCCTCGGCAGGGAGCGGACCGGTCAGATCGTGCGTCATACCGTCGACCGTCAGAACGACGTGAGCTAGTACCGAGCCCGGCATTGACTGGCCCGTGAAGTCGGTCTTGGCGTCGAGCATGCCGTCCTTGCGAGCTTCGGCGATGATCGCCGCGATGGCGGCCGGGCTGATCGAGCGAGTGGGCAAGCCTGTGTACAGGGGGCCTGGATAGATAGCCGGGATGGCAATCATGCCGTCGATGTACTGCCCGTCCGAGACTGTCGACGTGGGGAACCAGCCGAATGTGTGCTGCGGCGCCAAGGCTTGAGTTTGGAACGCGCGCAGATAAAACCCACTCACCGATGCCGAGTCAGACGGTCCGCCCGACGCGCCCGAAGCGCCCGAGCCCGAAGGTCCGCCCGAAGCGCCCGACGTGCCCGAGCCCGAAGGTCCGGCACCGGCCCCCACGCATCCGCCGACGACGGCGGCCAGCACAATCAGGACGGCGGCAATTCGGGCTTTCGAGAATCCGATCGAGTCGAGGCGAGTGGACATTGCTTTCCCCTATGGCGTCGGAGCCTATTGTCTACCCGCTAGACGCCGGCGCCGCGAGCAAAGTTCCAACGGACCGACTAATCCTCGATGACAGCCTTCACCGACGCAATGACGTGCGGCATGTTCCCGGCGGTCAGACCGGCAACGTTGATCCGGCCGCGGCTAACCACATACACGGCGAACTCGTCCCGCAGCCGGGCGACCTGCTCGGCGGACAGGCCCAACAGGGCGAACATACCCCGCTGGTGCCGGAGCGGCTCCCAGTTGCCCGGTACCCCAGCGGCCACAAGCGCCTCGACCAGCGCGGCCCTATTGCCGAGGATTCGATTGCGCATCCCTGCCAGATCCTCTTCCCACTGCGCTCGCAGAGCCACATCCGTGAGGATCGTCTCCACGATGTCGCCGCCGTGAGCCGGAGGGTTGGAGTAGTTGGATCGGATCGCGATCTTCACGTGGCTCAAGGCCGCAGCCGCCCGGCCCGCGTCGGCCGCAACCAGCGTCAGGGCGCCCACTCGCTCGTTGTAGAGCGCGAAATTCTTCGAATAGCTCGAGCAGACGAGGAACTCCAGACCGGGCCGGGCCAGACCGGCGAGCCAGTCAGCGTCTTCGCGAAGTCCGAAGCCGAAGCCCTGGTAGGCGAAGTCCACGACCGGGATCAGCTCACGCTCGGCAACGACCTCACCGATCTTCGCCCACGTCTCCGGATCCGGATCCACGCCGCTCGGGTTGTGGCAGGAGCCGTGGAGCAGGACGACGTCCCCCGGCGCCGCGGACCGAAGCGCCGCGAGCATCTTGTCCACTTCCAGGGCGCGTCCGGAGTCGTCCAGATACGGGTAAGACTTCACGGAGAAGCCCGCCATCGAGAAGAGCTGGGGGTGATTGGGCCAGGTGGGCTCGCTCAGCCAGACGATCTTGTTGGCGCCGGTCTGGATCAGGAAATCAGCCGCAACGCGCAACGCGCCCGTGCCGCCCGGAGTCTGGGCGGTTACCGATCGTCCGCTGGTGACGATCTCGTGATCGACGCCGAAGATCAGATCCCGAACGGAGGCTTTGTAGCCGGGCCGGCCGTCAATGGGCAGGTAGCCCTTGGAGCCGGCTTTGGCCAGCAGTCGGCGCTCCGCCTCAAGCACGGACGGAATGACGGGCGTGGTTCCAGAGTCATCGACGTAGACGCCCACCGAAAGGTTGACCTTGTGAGAGCGAGTGTCGGCCTTGAAGGACTCGGCCAGGCCGAGGATCGGGTCCGGTGGAGCGGGCGTCAGCGAGCGAGCGGGCAGGGCCACGGGGACGTTCCTTGTCAGTGATGGGGCGGCGGTTGGCGGCGGTTGCCGCGCACAAGATACAGGCCGCGGGGCCGGGGCGAGCGGAGCTGGCTCTGCGGCCTCAGCGGTCAGGCTCGGCGCTCGGCTCGGTGCCGGCCTCAGCGGTCAGGCTCGGCGCTCGGCTCGGGGGGCTAGCCTCAGCGCCCACAAACGGCCGACAGCGTCTTGAGCATGTCGCCCGGCGCCCATTGGCGATAGGTTCTTCCGTTCCGACTCACCCTGGCGAACGTACCAACCGATACCAAATCGAGCCCCGAATCGGGCCAGCACGCGTACGCCCGGAGAATCGAGTTGTCGGAACCCACTCCTCGCCCGAGTTCGCCAACGGTGACCATCGGCAATGTCGCCAAGGCTGCCGGCGTTTCCCGGGCCACCGCTTCGCGAGTGGTCAGCGGCAGCGGGCACATCGGCGCTCACGCCAGACAGGTGGTCGAGAAGGTCGTGCAGGACCTGGATTTCTCGGTCGAGGCCAAGCCGCGCGTACCCAAACTGGCCTACAACGCGGTTGGCGTCGTCGTGACCGAGAGCACCACCAAGATGTTCAGAGATCCGTTCTTCTCGCCGCTCATGCGGGGCATCTATACGGCCCTCGCCGAGCGATCGATTCTGCTGCTCATGCTGGCTCTGAACTCCAACAAGGACATGGAGATGGCTGAGGCCTATCTGTCCGGAAATCACATGGACGGAGCCATCCTGGTCAGCCTCCACGGCGACAACCAGATGCCCAGGCATCTCCACGAACAGGGCCTGCCCATGGTCGTCTGCGGTCGCCCGCCCAAGGGTCTAACCGCGAGTTACGTGGACTGCGACAACCGCCAGGGCGGCGCTATGGCCGTCGAACATCTCATCGCCCAGGGCCGCCGCCGCATCGCCACGATTGCCGGCAACCTCGACATGCCGAGCGCGGTGGATCGCCTGGCCGGCTACCGGGACGCACTGACGGCGGCCGGAATACCGCTCGATCCGACACTCGAGGAAGTCGCCGACTATCAACCCGACCGGGCCCACATGGCGATGGAGCGGCTTCTCCTGAACCATCCAGACGTCGACGCGGTCTTCGCCGCCTCGGATCTGATGGCCTCGGCGGCCATGCGCGTTCTCCACCAGTCGCGCAAGCGCATCCCCGAAGACGTCGCCGTGATCGGCTTCGACGACTCGCCGGATGCCTGGGTGACTCGCCCACCGCTCTCCAGCGTTCGGCAGCCGATCGAGGAGATGGGCCACGAAGCCGTCAACGTTCTGATGCGCACTCTGGCGGAGCCGGACGAAGCTCCGCGGCAGGTCATCTTCGCGACGGAACTGGTCATCCGCGACTCGACCGTCGGCTCTTCGGCGGGGCGGCCAGCCAGCATCCGCTAGTCCGGCAGGGCGACGATCTCATAGCCGAGTCGGGCGCGCAGACGGCCCAAAGCCATAAGCACCGGGGCGCCGAAGACCAGGACGGCGACCGAGTCTCCGAAGGCGCGGAAGGCATCCCAGACCACCGAAGTCAGCACGTAGTAGCGCCCGAATTGGGCCAGCGACTCGCCCGCGGACAAGCCCGGGATCCAGCCGACGTTCTGCACGCCCCGATAGAACGTCACCCAGCCGTAGACGTCCGTCAGGGCGCCGTAGGCAAAACCCGTGACGACAGCGACCAGAACCAGGACGCCGATATCGAGCCGGGACGGCAGCCACGTCTTGCGGGCCGGCCGAATGCGGCGCACGAGCAAGCCGGCGATCCCCGACGACATGCCGACCCAGCCGACGGCGAAGGTTTCGTACGGTAGCCAGGGTCCTACGCCGCCGGTGACGACGGCGGAAACGAGCAGCGAAAACGCTCCGACGAGGAAGCCGTACGACGGCCCGAATTCGTAGCCGGCGGCCATCACCAGGAAGAAGATCGGGCTGAAGCCGGCAAGCCCGTTGACCATGGCCAGACGAAGAGCGGCGTCGATCGCGGCGAGCGATGCCAGCAGGGCCAGCCGGCCCGAGTCCAGACGGCGGGCACCGAGTTCCATCAGTACCAGGGCAGCGACGGCGGCGATGGTCACGTTCAGCGCCGGCTCCTGAGGCGTAGCACCCAGCCCAAGGAACGGCCAGATGAAGATGATGACCCCCGCCAGAGATACCAGGGCGATCATCGGCATGGCTCCGGGGAGTGGCCGGGCTCCGGGGAGTGGCCGGGCTCCGGGGAGTGGCATGGCTCGGGGGCCGGGCTCGGCTCGGGCACCGCCGTCTCCGCGGCGCGGCGTGGCTCCGGGGAGCGGCCGGGCTCGGCGGCCGGGATCGGCTCCGGGGAGCGGCGTGGCTCCGCGGCCGGACTCCGGGGAGCGGCCGGGCTCGGTGCGGGCACCGCCAGCTCCCACGCGCAGCCGCCGCCGAGGGCAATCGTGCGGTCGGCAAGTTCCGCGGCCAGGTCCGTGTCGTGGGTGGCCACGACCACAGCCGAGCCATTCTCAGTAAGCCGCCGGACCGCAGTCACCAGGGAGCGGCGAGCGGCCGCATCCATGCCGCGTGTCGGCTCGTCGAGGAGAACCAGCGCCGGCGAACCGGCGAGCGTGGCAGCCAGCGCGGCGCGCTGCCTCTGCCCCGAGCTGAGGTCCCGCGGGTATTGATCGGCGAGAGCAATGAGCCCAAAGGCGGCGAGCATTTCGGCAGTGGACTCGGTGGAGCCGCTGCGGCGCAATGTCAGCTCCACCTCGGCCTGGACGGTGGGCAGGTGGAGGAGCGCGCCGGGGTTCTGGGGCAGGTACGCAGTACGGCCCTCCGGACGGCGGACGGTCCCGGCGAGCGGCTGAACAAGCCCGGCGAGCGTCCGCAGAAGCGTCGTCTTGCCCGACCCGTTGGCGCCGACCAGGGCCACCACTTCGCCGACGCCGCCCGCCAGAGAGACGCCCTCCAGCACCGTCGGGCCGGCTGAACCGGCAGGACCGGCGGTCACGCCGTTGAGTTCCCAGGCAGTCTCGGCGAAAACGGCCCTGGCTCCGCGCGACCCGGGGCCGGCCGGGGCCCTCAGCGCCTCCGCCGAGGTGGCTTCGACCCGGCCATCTTCCACGAGTAGCAACTGATCCGCCACGGCCAGGAGCGGCTCCAGCCGATGCTCGGCCACAACAACAGCCCGGCCGTCCACCGCCAGGCGCCGGCATGCCTCCAGCACGGCCGCGGTCCCGGCTGGGTCCAGCTGGGAGGTGGGCTCGTCCAGGGCCACGAGCACCGGCCGCACGACCAGCACTGCCGCCAGCTGAACACGCTGCCGCTCCCCGCCGGAGAGTGTCGCCAGGCGCCGGCCGCGCAGGTGGCCGATGGCCAGCTCGGCCATCACCTCGTCGACGCGGTCGTGCATCTGGGGCCGCGGTGTGGCCGCGTTCTCCAGACCAAACGCGATCTCCCGTTCCACTGTGCCGTAGACCGATTGCGTCTCCACGTCCTGGAAAACCAGACCGACGCGCCGGGCCATTCGCGGAATGGGCGTGCGGAACGGATCCATCTCCGCTACCACCGCCGAGCCGGAGATCCGGCCGCCGTGGAACTGCGGCACGAGGCCGTTGAGCGTCCGCAGCAGCGTGGATTTGCCGCCACCGGAGCCACCAGCAACGAGGGTCAGACCGGCGCGGATCTCCAGATTCACGTCGCACAGCGACGGCTCATCGGCGTTGGGATACCAGTAGCTGACGCGTTCGAGGCGCGCGATGGGTCCTGCCACGTCAGGCCTCCCGCGCCGGGACCGCGGCCGGCGACACGAGCCCCGGCAACGCCAGTGCCAGGCAGGCGGCCACGAGGGCCGGGTTGATCGGCGGTAGGTAGAGCGTCGGATATGGGTACCAGTCGATCTCCGCGCCGGCAACTCTCAACCCGATGAAGAGCGCCACTGCTCCGAGGGCCGCCGCCGTCACGGCCACGTCCCAGCGACTCCACCGGGTGACTGCGTAGCTGGTTCTCCGACCGGCGCCGAAACCCCGAGCCTCCATCGCCTCGGCCAGCAGAACCGAATCCTCGATGGCGGTGAGGACGACCGGAACCAGGACCTCGTTCCATGAGCGCAGGCCACGCGGTTTCCAGCCACGCATTCGCTGAGCGTCGCGAACGGCGGCGAAGGTTCGGCCGAAGCCTGAGACAAGGTTCATCGACGTGGCCACGGCGATACCGGTCCGCTCCAGCGGCGTCGGCATGGCATCGACGACATCGTGCGGCTCGAGCACGAGCGAGAGCGGCGCCACGGCCAGCAGGGTCGCGACCAGTCCCAGTCCCACCGCGCCGCCGAACGCCAACGACTCCACCGTGATCGGGCCGCCGACCAGCGGCCAGTCGGACGGCAGGCGCACGATCACGTCCACACCCGCGTGCCCGGCGATCACGTTGACGGTGGCGGCGAGGCCCGCGGCAAACAGCAGCATGACGAAGAGCGGCTTCACGCGACGGCCCGGCGGCAACCAGGTCAGCAGAACGTTCAGCGCCGCCAGGGCCACGAGCCCGCGATAGATCGGGTTATCCGTCGAGACGGCCACGGTCACGACCGCGAGCGACCAGAGGAGCCAGACCCGAGGCGCGATTCTCACGAGGCCGATTGGCGGCGGCGGGCGGCGATCAACCGCAGCAGGGCCAAGCCGGCCAGGCCGCCACCAACGACGCAGGCGGCCAGCAGGCCGATGTCCAGCTGGCCGGAGCCGCCCGAAGTGGCCCCTGTGCCGGCCGCGGCAACCGCGGTTAGCCCGGTGGCTTGAGCCGCAACCGCGAGCGGCATCCGGCTGGCCGCCGCCGAGTCCGCAGCGGCACCGTCAACAGCTGCCGTCTCGCCTGCCGCGGTGGCTGCGGCGATCGTGTTGGTCGAGAGCAGGGTCGGGGTCGCTCCAGCGGTCGGCCTTGCGGTTGGCGTGATGGCCGCTGCGGGCGTGATGGCGGCTGCAGGCGTACTGACCGCCGCGGACCGGAGGGGGGTCGGGGTGGCTTCGGCCGGACACACTCCTGAGGGGAGGACGGGTGCAGCAGGGGTCCCGGCGTCAGGCACGTATCGGAAGCCCTCCGCGTCGCCGTCGCCAAGCGCAATGGACGAGATACCGACGCTGGAAAGCCGCCAGGGGCCACCGCCACGCGACACGAAGAGCGCCCAGTAGTAGTCCTTGCCGAGACAGTCGACGTAGTGAGCCGGCTCGCCATCGACGGCACATACGGCGTCACCGAAACCACCGAGTGTCTGACTCGACCAGGCCACACCGGACTGGTTCAGCAGCCCCTCGCCCGAGATTGTGGTGGTGTCGAAGGCGACGCAGCGGGTCACGACCGAGCCGTCGCCGTGTTCCACGACCAGGGCCGCATGCTCTGGCCCTGCGGCCGCGCAGCCAGAGACGACCGGCGCCAGCGGAACGAGCGGAGCCAGTGTCGCGAGGATCACGGCGGCCAGCAGAACGGCAAGTCGGCGCATTACCGCTTCCTCGGTGCGATCTTGAGTGTCCAACCGTCACCCGGCGGGACGACAAGTCCTGGGGGCAGCATCTCGACGCACGATGAAGCCGGTCGCAGCGGCGAGTCGGATCGGCGAGACGTCAAGCCGACGGGCTCGGAGGCAACGATGGTGGCCTCCGAGCCGAAGCTTGGCCTGGGTGTCACGGTTCGGATCGGCCTACCGCCTGCCGTTGGCGTCGCATTCGTGGTTGCCTGGGCTTAATTTGCCAATGCCGCGTCGCGCTGTGACGGCAGCCAGACCCAACGCGCCGAAAGAAACGCAGATCAGCGCTGCGAGCGGTGGCGCGGAGTTACCCGGCTGCGACGGATCGGATCCGGTGGAAGTGGGCGGCGGGGTCCGGGTCAGGCTTGCCGTCGCGCTCGGAGAAGCGCCGGCGCTCGTGGATGCAGTCGCACTCGGAGAAGCACTGGCGCTCGTGGATGCAGCCGCGGATGCACTCGGGACCGGCGCCGCAGGGCAGTTGGTCGTCGGTACGCTCGCTCCCGGCGCGAAGTGGACGGCCGCGCCATAGGGAACGCGCACCAACGCCGCCGGCACCTGGGTCGTCGTGAAGGCGTTCTCCGGGCTGCCCGGATAGGCGAATCCGCCGTCGCTGCCCTGGCTCGCGCGAAGGTGGGTCATTGCGTTGTTGGATCCCTGCGACCAACCGGCCGCTTCTGGGTTCTGGCCCTCCGCCACGAGCGCCTCGATGACGATCGAGTCCGAATCGGGATCAGCCGGAGGCCCGTACGCGGACGAGAAGAGGAATCCACCATCGGTATTCTGCTGAGTGTGCAGGTAGGCGAGGCCAGTAGAGTCGGCCGAATGAACGCCGGCGGCGTGCAAAGCCATCAGGGCAATGGCCGTGTCGTTGGAGTCGCCGTCGCCCGCTTCCTTGGCCGCGCTGTAGGTCCAGCCGCCGTCCGTCCCCTGAAGGGCGGCGAGTTCGGCCGAAGCCTCCGCCGGAACGGAACCGCCGGACGCCACGACCGCCAGAATCGCCAATGACTGACCGAACGTGGAGCCGTCGCCATACGCACCGGTAGCGGAGTGGTACAGCGCCGCGAGTCGAGCCGATAGGTCGCGCCCGGCGAAGCTCGCAGGATTGCCCCCGGCGGCAACTACGGCCAGAATCGTCTTGCCCGTCTTGCCTGCATTTGTCGCGGCCGCGTCAGAAGCGCCGGCGAGATAGCTCAGGGCACTGGTCGTACCTGAGCAGCCCGTCAGGGTCGAGGGATCGTAGCCCGCCGCAGCCGTCCCGATTACGAAGTCGGCGGTCTCGCTGATCGACCCATCGATCGAACCGTCCGTCTTCTGGGCGGCCAGCAGGTAGCTCAGCGCTTGGGATGCCCGACCCGAATCGGTGGGCGCTGCGGCCGAGACTTGGGAAACCGCCGCCATGCTGAGCGGCATCGTGAGGAGGGTCGCCAGTATCGCGCTGGCAACAACCAGGGTTCTTCGCATTGTTCCTCCGGCGGCATATGCCCGCCTGCCGGAAGGGACCTCGCCGCCGGAGGCCTCCCAACCGATCCGCGCAGGTGGGTGACGGAGCCATGGGCTAGCCAATGGCTATCGCCGTTCGGTCAGGTCTCCTGGCTCGCGGATCATGAGTCATTGGCTTGAGCCAATGACTGCGCTGCTGGCCGCCTTCCGGGGCTTTCGCCCAGTGGCGCCGCGATCGAGCTTCCGCTCAATCGCCAAAGTCATTCGGCTCCCGCCAAATGGCTCATGGCCAGCCGCTCCTCGCTTACAGTTGCGCGACAGCGCCGGTTTCGCACCGGCTTCCCTGAATCGAGCGGCCTATTCGATTACCCGGGAAGAGTACAGCGGGCGGGCGACGGCGTCGCGGCCGGATTCGGGCGCTCCGTGTCCCGTTCAGGCTGGAGTGACTCAGCCGACCGACGGGACGCCCGCCGCAGGCCGGTTTCAGGCTCTCCGTGTCCCGTTCAGGCTGGGGTAAGTCCGGCAGCAAGTGGACCTTCGGTAGTGGCATGGACGCCCGGCCCGCCCCCGTGCTCGTGGATTCTGCGCGTCGAGGAGTGCAATCCCGATCTCATTCCCCGAGCGATGGAGGCGAGTGCGCGTCGGGAGATACACGTTCGGCACGGAGACTCGACGTGGAGGTCATTCAGGTCGAATCTGCATCTGCGGCCGCGCAGTTCGGCCGTATCGAGTCCTCGCAAAGCCCCGAGCGGTCGTTTCTGCATCTCGCGACGCGCAGCAATGACGTGGCCCGGACACACAGGCCGTCCGATTCGTCGGACATGTATCTCTGCACGCGCACCGATGGTCTATGCCACCACTAAGGTCCACTTGCTGCCGGATCGGCGCTGGGCGCTCTATCGCAAGGCGTCGCCCGGTCGATGTCGCCCAGATTCGGCTACCAGCTCGACCGATTGGCCCAATCGGCAAGTCCCTTGCCCACCAGATGGGCACAAACGACGCGGATTCGGCCGACGACTCTCAACCAGGTCGAGGCTGCCCAGGCTGGCATGCATCCGCGCCTCCGCGCTCCCGGCCGCAACGGCTCGGCACGCGATTTGGTCGCTCTAGTGCTCCGATTCGGGCAAGACCGACCATGCACGCGGAGGCCGACGACTCGGCGGGTCCGATATGCCCAGCACCTGGGCATCAAGTTCGGCCCACCGGCGGCTGGCAGAATCCTCTCCGGGCCAACAGCGCGGCTGTTGAGGTACGAGTGGCCGAGTTGCCTGGACAGAAACAACAACCGGCAATCCGCATTGACCCGCTGACTTTGAAAGGCGTTGTTGCCAGCGTGGTCGGCGTGGTCGTCCTGTCGGCTTCCTTGTGGATCTACCAGCTCGGCGGCACGCCGAACTGGTACGCGTCACGGGCCGCGCTGTAGGCGATCGCCATGGCGCTGTGCTGGATCCCGTTCCGAAAGCAGATCAACCTTGCTCCGGGGCGGGCCGCTCGTTGTCCCGTTCATTCACAGGTGACTGAACCGACCATCGGGACGTGGTCAACCTGTTGGCTTCGTTATGGGAGCGGCCGCAAGATCGAGCGCGACCGCCTCTCTGTGTGCAGCGGGCGAAAAGCGCCCGGACCGCCCGCCGTCGGGCCAGAACTTGCCAAATTCACACCAGACGAACATGCGGAAAACGCGACAGGGCCTCGAACCCACCGTTGACCGGGTTGAAGCGCGCTCGGGGACCTCGGAGGGGGCCGAACGGCAGCCTGAGGCCGATTTGGCGGCCACTACGGCGGCCTGAGGCCGATTTGGCGGCCACTACGGCAGCCTGAGGCCGATTTGGCGGCCACTACGGCAGCCTAAGGCCGATTTGGCGGCCACTACGGCGGCCTTCGGGCCTGCAAGCGGGGCAACTCCTTGCCGCATGTAATCGTGGTGAGCATTTGGAAAGATCCGCGAGCCCGCCCCCGCCCCACTCCCTACAGCGCCGCCAGGAGCACCGCCCCGATCTCCTCATCGGTGAGTTCTATCGGGTTGGTCTTCATGCTGCTGCCGCGAGAGTCGGCGACGAGTGCGGGGATGGACGCGGTGGTAACGCCGTAAGCCGACAGGCGCGGGACGTTCAAGAGGGCAGTCAGCTGCTCCAGGGCAGTGACGAGAGCGGCGCGAGCCTCGCGATCGCCGGCTCCGCCTACACCGCTCAGGATCCAGCCGGCAACGGCGTAGCGCGAGAGGGCCACGCCCCCCGGATCACGCGTTTCCAGGGCGGCGATGTTGATAAGAGTGGCAGTGGCAAGAGTCGCACCGCAGGCCGCTCCGTGGGGAATCGGGAACTGGGCGCCGAGCGGCGACGCCAGCCCGTGGACGGCGCCGAGGCCGGCCTGGGCAAGGCATATCCCCGAGCAGAGTGCGGCGTAGGCCATGCGCTCTCTGGCGGCCGCGGCGACCGATCCCGCACTGTCCGCTCCCCGGCCGGCAACCGCCTCCTGGAACCAGGGGAGCAGGCCATCGCGGATGCAGGCCAGCCCGGAAAGCGCGAGCGCGTCGGTGAAGGGATTGGCTCGCAAGGAAACGTAGGACTCGAGCAACTGGGTCAGTGCGTCCATGCCGTTGCCGGCGATCAGCTCCGGCGGACAACTCCCCAGCAGATCCGGATCCACGATGGCGACCTGCGCCACCAACGCCTCGTCCCGGAACGACTTCTTGAAGGGAGCGGCTCCACGGCTGCTCAGAACGGCATTCTTGGTCGCTTCGCTGCCGGTCCCGGCGGTCGTGGGCACGGCGATGAACGGCACCGACGGCCCGCGATACAGCAACTCCGGGCCGATGCCCTCGAGGTGATCCATCACCGAGTTGCCGGGAATCAGGAGTCCGGCGACGGCCTTGGCGCAGTCGAGCACGCTGCCGCCGCCGATACCGACGACCACGTCCACCGGAGCCGCCCCACTTGCCCGATGCCGGGCCACGATCTCATCCACCAGGGCCGGCGACGGCTCGCCCGAGACGGCCTCCACCGACACGACCACGCCCGCCGTCTCGAGGGCAACGAGCAGCCGCGTCCAATCGGCAGTGGCCACGAAGCCCGGCCCGCGAGTAACCACGAGGGCATCGCGCCCGAATTCACGGACAACCTTGCCCAACTCCCCGGATCGGCCCGCCCCGAACAAGATCCGTGGTAGTCGCGCGACTGTGAATCCGCGCCAGGCCTGCGTCGAGCCGTCGACTCCCGCGCCCACCGGTACAACTGCTTCCACCGGTTCTTTCGATTCCATCGTCGTCGTCCTGCTAGCGGTCTGCCGGGAAGAGGCCGTCGTATCGAACGCCCCGGCGCGGCTCGGCCATCCAGTCGGCCGCCTGGTCCCGCCAGGCCAGATAGTGGGCCGTCTCTTTGTGGGCCTTGGCCGCGGTTTCGTCGCGATAGGCCTCGTAGGCGACGAACCTGGTGGGGTCTTCGGGGTCCTGGAGGATGTCGAAGCGTAGGTTCCCCGGCTCGGGGACCGAGTGCTCGTGGTTGACCCGGA
>DASVKT010000092.1:0-16807 GCA_036385235.1 Candidatus Limnocylindrales bacterium
CACGGCGCCTACTGGCTGGTCCTGTGCCCGGACGGACGGCAGGGCTGGCTCCACCGCATGACCCTGGCGGATCCGCCAGGTGCCGGCAGGCTCGATGAGCCTGAGCCGATGCCGCAGTACATGGACGAGTACGAGAGCCCCGAGGTCGGGGCCGCACAGACCGAATACGCCGCCGACCCGGGTACGGACGGCCTCCTTGAGGCCTATATGTCGGCGCGGCGCGACGTCCTGAAGACGATGGCCGACGAAACGGCTGCCGTCGGAGATCCGACGGTTCCGGTGCTGGAGTTCCAGGGAGCAACGTTCGCGGCCATGCCGGAGCAGTTCTCGACGGCTCTGGAGCACTTCGTCGCGCCGGAAGCGCCCGCTGGGGCGCCCGCGGAAGCTCAGGCTGAGACGCTGGTCCAAGTCGCCGAAATCGCCGAACTCTCCGCCGAGACGCCGGTCCAGGCGGACGATTTCGCGCCGGCGCTCGAGGCGGTCCTCGCCTTTGAAGTCGAAGCGCCGCTCAGCTCTCCGCTGGTCGTGGGGCCTGTGGCTGAGTCTGCCGCGGAGCCGCCCGTCGTGGAGCAGCCTTCTTCCGAACCTCCCGCCGCAGCACCAGGACATGCTGGTTAGAAATTCGGCACGTAAGAGTGCGGGTACCCGTAAGGCCTCAGCCTCGTCCCGGCCTGGCACCAACTCACGTCGCCCTTCGCGGTGGAGCCGGCGCGCGTCGCCCGCTGGGCCAGGTTTGAGCCCGTGAAGATGTAGCGTCCCTCCTGGTAGGCGTTCCGAACGATCACGGCCGCGTATCGCTGCGGCTTTACCACCCGGAACGGCTCCATGAAGACCGCTTCCACTCCTCGTCCGAGAGCTCGTTTAGAGTGCTGTCAGGGCGCCTGGGGCTCACGTGTCGAGCTTGGCGGCCCCGAGGACGCGTCGCGCGGGCCACCAGCGCCGGCTCGAGCGCCGGCATCAGTGCGTCGGATCGCCCTTTGGGCCTGGTACGAAATGGCCACCCGCGTTGCGGCGCAAGTGCGGTTACCCTACTCGGGTCGGGGGGACGACACGTGCCACGCTGTGCGTTGCCCGCCCGAGGACCTCGAACGCATGATCTACACAACTCACGATCGAAGTAGTGCCGGGCGCAGTCCGGACGCGCGCTCGCCGCATCGGCGGCCTTGGAGCGACCGCTTCGTGGGCCGTGAGAGACAACTCAAGCGCATCGCGACGGGTCTTCAAGGCGCTGTGGATGGCCGCCCGAGCGCTCTCCTTCTCTCCGGTTCGGCAGGACTCGGCCTGACCAGACTCCTGGCCGAGACCAGGCGGCGCGTCGACACCCTCGCGGAACCGTTCTCCATCGTGCACGGCGTGGCCGTGCCGGCGACGAGTGGAGTTGCATACGCCCCGGTCACGTCCGCGCTGGGGAATCTGCTGACGCCGATGTCGGACGAGGCCCTGGCCGGTCTCGTCGGCTCGACCGGCGATACCATCGCTCGGCTGGTTCCGAGCCTTGCGCCGCGCCTCGCCGAACTGGAGTTGCTGCCCACCCGCCAGCTGATCGCCGCCCCCGAGTGGCGTGAGGCGCGGGTTTTCGAGGCCGTTCTCGGCCTGCTGGAACGCCTCGGCGAGAGGCAGCCGGTCGTGATCCTGCTGGAGGATCTCCACCACGCCGACGCGGCGACCCGCGGGCTGGTGACATTCCTGGCTCGGGTGACGCGAGGCCAGCGGGTGACGATGGTCGCCACATATCAGCCCGACCGCCTCGTTCGGACCAGCCCGATGCGGGCGACTCTCTCCGCCCTGGCGTCCGCGCCGTCCGCGTCGGCTTCTGAGGTCGCGCCCCTGGACAGGGAGGAGATCGGTCAGCTGATAGAGGCCATAGACGGCAGCCGACCGTCGTCGACTACGTTGCTCCTCGTGGCCGAGCGTTCGCGCGGCAACCCGTTCGTTGCCGAAGAACTGCTGGCCGCGCGACGAGAACTGCTGAGCGTGTCGCTGGCGGGGTCGCTGTTCAGCCTGGTGACAGCTAGGGCGGCGCTTCGGTCCCCTGAGTGCCGGCGCGTCTTGAGACTCCTGTCACTGGCCGGCTCCGCGGTGACCATGCCCACGCTGATGTGCATGGCCGGCGAATTCGAAGCCAGGTCATCTGCCCGTCCGCCGCGCTCGTCCACTGCGGCTCGGCACGGCGATGTCCTGGATTCCGACTTCGCCGCCGGCGTGGCCGAAGCCCTGGAGCACGGGTTCCTGATCGAAACCGTAGACGGCTCGCCGGTCGGCGGCGATGGCGCTCGCGACGCCCGCCCGGATTTCGGCAAGAGCTGTGGCCACGATGCGCGCCGAGATGCCCGCGAAGCTCGCGATGACCGCGAAGGTCGCGGTGCCCCGCGCTATGGACGTGCTCGCGACAAGGAGCCGGCCGGCCCGGAGCGGCAGATCGAATTCCGGCACGAACTGATCGCCGAGGCCATCGCCGCGGACCTGTTGCCGGCGACGCGCCGTCGCTACCATGCCGCTCTGGCGGCGGCCCGGAGCGACTCAGCTTCGCCGCAGCCCGCGGCGGCCCTGGCCCACTACATGGCCTCTCATGAATTGAACCAGGCTGAGACCGCAGCGCTCGACGCCGCTGCGGTGGCCATAGGAATGGACGCCGGAGCCGATGCACTGGCTCACTACGAGTCGGCCCTTGAGTTGCTCGATGTCGTTCGCCCCGGAGCCAGCCCGGCGGTTCTTTCGGACCTGTACGTGAAGGCCTCCGAAGCCGCCTTTGCGGCTGGGGATCCCGTGCGCGCTGTGGCCTATGCGGAAGCCGCTGCGGCCACCCTGGACGATCCGCGCGAAAGACTCGCTCTGGGACTCGTGATGGAGCAACTCGGCCGATACCGGCGCGCCTCGGGCGACCACGAGGGCGCACTGGTGGCATATCGCCGAGCCGTGGAGCTGGTTCCCCCCGAGCCGACGGCCGCGCGGGCCCGGGTTCTCGCGTCCCTGGCCCAGTTCCGGATGCTCGGGGGCGTTTTCTCGGAAGCCAAGCGCTACGCCCAGGAGGCGGCCGAAGTTGCCACGGCCGTGGGCGACGAGGCCAAACCAGAGCTGCTTCATGCAACCTGTACGCTGGCGGTGGCCGACGCTTGGGGCGAAGACCCGGAGCTGGCGGTGTGGCGGTTGCGCGAGGCTCGCGATCAGGCCGCCGAGCTGGGGCGCCTGGACGATCTCTTCCGCGTGTACGCCAACCTGACGACGGTCTTGGACCTGCTCGGGCGGCGCGACGAAGCCATCGCCATTGCCTACGAAGGCATAGCGGAAGCCGAGCGGGTCGGGCAGGCGACCGCATGCGGCAACTTCCTGCGGGCCAATGCCGCGGACTCGTTGTACATCCTCGGCAGATGGGCTGAATGCCGACGGCTTTGCCTGGATGCTCTGAGCTGGAACCCAGTGGGCACCGGGTTCCTGACGCCGCTCGTGACTCTGGCCATGCTGGAAGTGGCGATGACCGCCGGCGAGTCGGCCGGACGGACGCTGGGCCAGACCCTGCTGGCCACCGAAACGGTCCATGACCCGCGGTTTGTCGTGCCCGTACAGCAAGCCGCCGCCGCGTACGCGTTGTGGCACGAGGATCTGGTGGATGCCCACAAGGCCGCCGAACGTGGCTGGGTGCGGGTTGGCGACGCGGAGGACTGGCTCCTCATGGCTCGGATGGCGGCCACGTACCTCGAGGTGGATGCCGCCGTCGCCCAGGACGCGCAACGCCGCCGCGACTTTGCCGTGCTCGCATCTGCCCGGGAGCGAAGCCTGCCCGTCGTGCTGCGAGCCGAGGCCGTGGTTCGGGCCTGCGGCGTCTCGCCCAACGCGGGCTCGCGTCGCCAGGCAGACCTCTCGATCCGGACGGCTCGCGCCTACCGGGCCCGCGTCGAGGGCCACGACGAGGCCGCCACATGGCACCAGCTCGCTCTCGACTGGGCGGAGTTGGGTGATCCGTACGAGGCTGCCCGAGCCAACTGGCGCGAGGCCGAAGCTCTGCTCGATTTGGCCCACGGCAGATCCACCCGGGCCATTGCCCACGAGCCGCTCATGGCCGCCGCGGAAGCCGCGTTTGAACTCGGGGCCGGGCCACTCCTGCGGGCGGTGGCGGAATTGTCACGGCGCGCGATGCTGCCACTCCCCAAGGAGATCGAGGCGGCCCTGGAGAGTCGCGAGGTGTCGGCCGGTAGCCCGGGCAGGTCGGCCAGATCGGCTGTTTCCGGCGCCGCGTCGGGTGCATCGTCGGGCTCGACGTTCCGGCCGGAGGCCGGTCTCGTGGCCGACTTTGCGGCGCCTTCGGGCGAGCCTGCGCCGCGCGACTTCGGTCTCAGCAAGCGCGAGTTGGAGGTTCTGGCGCTCATAGCCGAGGGGCGGAGCAATCCGGAGATCGGGCGTCGCCTCTTCATCACGCGCAAGACGGTGTCCGTCCACGTGAGCAACATCCTGACCAAGTTGGGCGTGTCCGGCCGAGTGGAAGCGGCTGCGGCGGCCATCCGGTTGGGCATCACGGATCGCCCCTAGATCTCCGCGCCCGAGGAATCGGAAAGCCCGGACGACGAGCCGGGCTATCTGCCGTATTCGGGTCTACCAGCGCTTACCCATCAAGATGACGACACAGGCCAGAGCAATCGGAGCCAGAACGCTCATTTCCACGACCCACTCCTTGATGAATGTGGTCCGCGATGCCGAAGCGCAGGCCGCGTGCCGCGTGTGCACACATAACTACTATCGGTGCCATTACTCAATCGCCATTCCGTACGGTCCGGTCATCGTCGCGCACCAGACGGTCCTGGTCGGCGGCGCGCCAAATGGGCCACGCAACATGGCGTAGTGGGGATTCCCAATCCCTCCGAGGTCGGGCTTGCCTCTACACTGCCACCAGCCGGTTGAGCGTCTGCCGGCCCACCTGGTCGCACCGCTCGAGGTGAATTGGCGTGTCGACTGACATCGCATTCCAGTTCGACATTCTGATCCGGCTGCTTGTCGCCGCCCTTTGCGGCGCCGGCCTGGGACTCGAGCGCGAAGTCCATGGCCATCAGGCCGGCATGCGGACTCACATGCTGGTGGCTCTTGGCTCGGCCGTTTTCACCGTCATGTCCATGTACGGCTTCCCGAAGACCCCGGAGACGGCCTTCACAGACCCGACTCGCATCTCTGCCCAGATCGTGACGGGCATCGGCTTCCTGGGCGCCGGCGCGATCATCAAGTACGGCACCAACATCCGGGGCCTGACCACGGCCGCCAGCTTGTGGGTGGTTGCCGCGGTCGGGTTGTCGGCTGGTGCTGGGGCCTATTTCCTTGCGGTGGCTGGGACGTTCATCGGGCTGCTGGCTCTGTGGCCGTTGCATGTGCTCGTCGGCAGGCTGGGTCTGAGAGGCGGTCAGCTGATCCGTCTTCAGGTGGAGCTCAAGAAACTGGAAGGCTTTGCCGCAGTCACGCGCGTTCTCCTGAGCCACCATGTCGAGACCGTCTCCGTTTCCAGCACCAAGTCCAAGTCCGGCCATCTGATGGAACTGGAGTTGCGGCTTCCGAACCGGAGCCAGACCCACGGCTTGCTTACCGACCTGGAAAGCCTGCCCGGCCTGGAAGTGAAATCCGTCAATGCGGCCGAGGAAGCCTGACCTGCCTGTTGCCGATTGCCTTGTCTGCCGCGGTCAGGAGGGCCTCGGAGGTGAACGGCTTGGCCAGGAAATCGATGCCCGATTCCAGGATCCCGTCGTGGACGACGCCTTGTCTGTGTAACCGGACATGAACGGGACGCGAATTCCGGGCTGGGTGGCCCCGGAACTCGATCAGACGGGCTGTGGCCTCGATCGGGAAGCGCGTGCCTCGCACCGGGCATCGGCCGCGTCTATCCGGAATTCGCGTCACAAACGAAGACGGCGGCCCGAAGGCCGCCGTCCAGGTATTGCGAGATGCCAGCCGATCTACAGGGCTTTGATCGCGTTGATCAGCTCCGCCAGGCCCTTCTTTGCATCGGCGAAATACATGCCCGTCTTGGGGTTGACGTAAAGCGGGTTGTCGATGCCGGCATAGCCTCGGCCCATCGATCTCTTGAGAACGATGATCGAGCGGGCCTTGTCCACGTCCAGGATTGGCATTCCGTAGATGGGGCTGGACCGATCCGTCCGCGCGGCCGGGTTGGTGACGTCGTTGGCGCCGACGATCAGGGCAACGTCCGTCCGTTCGAACTCGGGATTGATTTCGTCCATTTCCCTCAGCTGCGGATATGGAACGTTGGCTTCGGCGAGAAGCACGTTCATATGGCCGGGCATTCGGCCGGCGACGGGGTGGATGGCGTAGGACACTTCGATGCCCTTGGCCTCCAGCAGATCCGCGAGTTCGCGAACGCCGTGCTGTGCCTGCGCGACGGCCAAGCCGTAGCCCGGAACGATTACGACCTTGCTGGCATAGGCGAGCTGGATGGCCGCGTCGTCGACCGAGACTTCCCGAACGGTGCCGCCTTCGGTGACCAGCGAGGACTGTGTTCCCTCACCGGACCCGAAACCGCCCACAAGGATGTTCCCAACTGACCGGTTCATGGCGGTGGCCATGAGCCTCGTCAGGATCGCTCCCGACGCTCCGACGAGCGCGCCTGCGACGATCAGTATCACGTTGCCCACGACGAAACCGGCCATCGAAACGGCCGTGCCGGTGAAGGCGTTGAGGAGTGAGATGACGACCGGCATGTCCGCTCCGCCGATCGGCAGAACCATGGTCACGCCGAATATCAGGGCGCAGGTGAGGGCGATGACCAGCAGCACGGTCAGGATGTTGAAGTCGTAGGTGACGACGCCCATGCCGGCCAGGATCAGCACGATTGAGATGCTCAGCCCCAGCACGACGATGAACCAGGACAGGAGCTTGCCGCCCGGGATCATGATCGGCTGACCCTTGATGCGGCCCATGAGCTTGCCCGAGGCGATCAGCGAGCCGGTGAAGGTCACGCAGCCGATGAGTACGTCCGCAATGATGAAGAGCGTCCGCCAGCCGTCCAGGCCGGGGTAGCCATTCGCCAGGACGCGGTGTCCGTCCAAGCCGATGAAGTCGCTGATGGCCAGAAGGGCCGCCGCGCCGCCGCCGACCGCGTTGAAGAGCGACACGAGCTGGGGCATGGCGGTCATCTGGATGCGGCGGGCGCCGCGGAGCCCAAGGTAGCCGCCGGCTACGAAGCCCAGGATGATGGTGGCCCAGTTGAGCAGCCCCGGGCTGGCCTGGGTGACCGAAACCACTTCGGCCGTGATGGCGATGATCATGCCGGTCGCCGATACGCGGTTGCCGGTCCTGGCCGTGGCGGGCGAGTTCATCAGGTGCAGGCCCACGACGAAGAGCGCGGCCCCGGCGATGAAGGAGAGGCTAACCAGATAGCCGATGTTGCTGGCGTTCATCGCGATCCCCCCGTCACTTCGCGGCCTTGTCGGTCGCGGGGACCGGGCGGCGTTTGAACATCTGGAGCATGCGGTCCGTCACTACATAGCCGCCAACCACGTTCGCGCCGGCGAAGGCCATGGCGACCAGGGCCAGCACGTACGAGAGTGGGTTGTCCGCGGTTGCACCGAGCCCGATAGCGCCCACCAGCACGATGCCGTGGATCGAGTTTGTGCCCGACATCAGCGGCGTGTGAAGCGTGGCCGGAACCTTGCTTATGACTTCGAAGCCGAGCAGGATCGCCAGCACGAACACGGTCAAATACTGGATGAGGTTATCCGCGGTCATGCCTTGGCGCCTCCCCGCTTTGCGGGCTGCAGGAGCTTCTTGGTGGCCTCCTGGACCACCTTGCCTCCGTGGGTGATGACGGTAGCTGCCGTGACCTCGTCCTCGAAGTCGAATTGCAACGCGCCGTTCTTGACGAAGTTGAGCAGCAGGTTGCTTATGTTGCGGGAATAGAAGGCACTCGCGCCAGTCGGCATGGATGCCGGCAAGTTGAGAGGAGCGTGGATGGCCACGCCGTTGGGCGTGATTGTGACCCTGCCCGGCACGGAGAGTTCGCAGTTGCCGCCGAGATCGCTGGCAGCCATGTCGACGATGATCGAGCCGGCTCTCATCGCCTCGACTGCGGCGGCCGTCACGAGGAGCGGTGGCCGGCGGCCGGGGACCTGGGCTGTGGTGATGACGATATCGTGCGAGGCGATCACGTCGTTCAGCTCGGCCTGCTGCGCGGCCTGTTCCTCCGGCGTCAGCGCTCTGGCGTAGCCGCCCTGGCCGGTGCCTTCGATCGCGGACTTGAGCTTGATGAACTGGGCGCCGAGCGACTCGGCCTGCTCGCGCGTCTCCGACCGGACGTCGTAGGCCTTGACCTGGGAGCCGAGGCGGCGGGCTGTGGCGATGGCCTGGAGGCCGGCGACGCCGACGCCGAGGACCAGGACGTTGGCCGGCTTGGCGGTGCCTGCGGGCGTCGTCAGCAGAGGGAAGTAGCGCCCGAATGCCTCGGCGGCCACAAGGACTGCCTTGTACCCGGCCACGTTGCCCTGGGACGAAAGAGCATCCATTCCTTGCGCGCGCGACAGCGTTCGGGGAATGGCATCCAGGCTGACGGCGGTTATGCCCAGCGAGGCAATCGCCGACATCGCCGCGGGATCCAGCAGCGGCGCCAGCATCCCGATGATCACCTGATCCGGATGGGCCAGCTTCATCTCGGCCGCGGAGGGACGGTGGATCTTGAGGATCACGTCCGCCTGTGTGTAGAGCGCCGAAGCGGTCACGATCTTGGCGCCGGCTTCGACGTAGTCGATGTCCGGGTACCAGGACTCGGCGCCGGCCCCGCGCTCGACGAGCACACTGATATCGGCGGCTCGCAGCTTCTCGACCGCTTCCGGAACCAGCGCAACGCGGCGCTCTCCCGACACGGTCTCCTTGGCGATGCCAACTTTCATCGCGATGTCACCTGCTGTGCGCGTTATGGATCTGGCCCTGTTCAGGGCGAGGGCGTCCAGCGCAGACGCCCGGCATCGGCTGGACACCAGTACGTCCATCAGGAAGGACGCCTGCGAAGGATAGCCCGGCATGGTGGGGCCTGTCGCGGCCGAGGTCTTCCGGGTGCGGTACGGACCCACCCGGACGGGTTGTGGATCGTACGGTGCAACTGCGACCGCCGAATGGGCCGGTTGCGTCCCTCGGATTGCTCTCGTCGCTCCTCGCAGGGTCCGGCTCACACGGTCCGGCGGGTTATCCGGCGTCTAATCCTCACACCTTGGCGGCCGCCCTGATGAAACTGTTCCAACATGACACCTAGTCACGCCACACCAAAAGCGTATAGTCGAAGAGCAATCGCCCAAATCACGGGCGATTCGAAAATCACGGTCGTGGGTTGGGAGAGAGGAACAAGATGGTCACAGTTCGGAAGGCCGACCCGGCGCTCATGGATAGGGGCACGCCGAGCCCCCGCGAGTTGAGCCCTTTGGCTCGCGAACGTGAGCAGCAGGTCAAGCAGTTCAGGCGACTGATCGGTCAGTTGAAGGGTCCGGAGCAAGTATTTGAGGTCCGACTGGACCCAACCGAGAAGCCCATCACGATTCGGCAGCGTCTCCTCAGAGTGGCCGCAGAGGCCAATGTCGAGATCGCCGTGCGCAAGCACAACGATGGATTTCTTGTGGGCCTGCTCACACCTGAACGGCGGACGAATCGTGGTCGACGGGCGGCTTCGGCCGGGCCAAAGGCCTGACGATCGCTTGCTGACTTGAGCGCGGACCCGGTCAACCCCAAAGGCACAGACGGGAAAGCCACGCCCAGAGAGGATACCTCGGCGAGTGCAGCCGGCGGACCTCGGGGGCAGGTTGAAATTCGGTGCGGGTTCGCCGAGATGGCGCGCACGGAGGCTGTTGCCGCCGCTGCTCGCGCCGTCGATGCCCAGCGTGCCTATGAGGAACAGGCCGAGATCGTCGCCCGGGCCCAGGCCGAGGTAGACGTCGCCGGCGCTCATGCGGCCAAGGACGAAGCTCACCGCGCCTTCCGGGCCGCGGTCGCCGCCGCCAGAAGTCGAAACCAAGTTGAGTCGGCCGCGACCGCCTGGCTGGATAAGATCAACGGTATCAATATCGCGGGCCGCGCCAGCCAAGCGAAGATCAGGCTGGAACGGGACATCGCCGACGCCCTGGGATCGGAGTTGACGCATCTGTTGGGCATGGCCGAGGCCAGCGCCGCGATGGCGGATTCGGCCATGGACGCGTGCCGTGCCGCGCGCGCCGCCCTGGCCGCGAACGGCGGGGACGCGGAGCCCGAAGCCATGCCCGAAGGGCCGCCTCCAGTCGAGCCCGTGGTTGCAGCCCCGGTGACTGACGTGGCCCCGGTCGCCGACGCAGTCCCGGTCCCAGCCGCGGCCCCGGTGACTGATCCCACTGTCGCATCGGAACCGGCCGTTGCCCTGCCAACAGGCGAGGCGCAGCCCTCCACCGACTGGCTCGTCATCGACCTCCGCTCGCCCCAGCCGCAACTGATCGTCAGGCTGATGCGCCGTGAGGGCCGGGCAATCAACGCGCTGGCTACCAAACTCGCCGGCACTGATCCAACCGCCAGAAGCCGCTGGGGGCTTCTGCTCTCCGGCTTCGTGGACTCGGTCGTGGCCGCGGCCATGGAAGACACCTGCATGGACTTCCCCGTCGAGAATCCGTTCTGGGGGCAGTTCACTCCGGCTCAGGCTCGCGAGGTGGCTTGCGGTCTGGCCGCACTCGGCTTCCGATACGATGGTTTTGAGGGCTTTACCGATGGGCGAGTGCCCACCCAACGCGACCTGTCGATGGCTGTGGGTAGCGCCGGTCTGCTGCCCGCCAGGGTTCGCTACTGGCCCAAGATGGAAGAAGCGGGAGGCCTCTTCCGCGGCGTCCGCGTCTCCGCAGACACCTACATCGCAACGCATGCGCCGACCTTGACCCTCGGCGAGCTTCTGAGGATCCTCGGGCGCGGCGCCGAACAGCTCAGCGAACTGTGGAACGACTGGCCCCTCGTGAGGCCGTTGTTGTTCGAGACCACCCTTTAGTCGCTTGGCCTAGCTCTTGGCGGTCGCGTCGAGAGTCTCTTGCGGATCCTGGTCCAGGATCACCAGCCGGTACGGCTCCGCCGCCGCCACCCCGATCCGGGCACCTTGCTCCGCCAGCCGGCTACGCACCCGCACGAAGACCGCTTCCGGATCGTGAAGTTGGCTGGCGTGGGACCTCAAAGCCTCGATCTTGCGGTCTGCCGTTGCACTGACGTCGATCCACACATCGGGCTGGTTGGACCACATCATGTAGATGCGCCGGACCTTGTGGGCCGGCAGGCCGTTCTTGGCCATCGACGGGAAGGCCATGGGGTTGCGGGCGGCCGGGAAGACGGCATCGACGGCGGCAGCAGCGGCGGCCCGATGATCGGCGTGGTTGACGCCGGCGTTGCCGTGGAAGAAGACCTCAGGGTCGCCGCACAGGACGCAGTCCGGCTTGAAGGTGCGGATCTCGCGCACGAGCATCTCGCGCAGGGCCAGGTCGTTGGCGAGGTTGCCGTCCGGTTGATGCAGGAACGTGACGCCCTTGTAGCCGACCACCGCGGCCGCCTGCCGCTGCTCGTCCTCGCGTGCCTGGGCCAGGTCCAGCGGGTTCAGGTAGGGATCCTCGCCGCCGGCGTCACCCGAGGTGCAGCAGACCAGCCAGCCCTCGGCGCCGGCGTCGATCCAGGCTGCCGCGGCCCCCGCGGGCCCGAAGTCGGCGTCGTCGGGATGGCCGACGATGACCATGAACCGGCGTGGTGTCCATGAGTGGGCCGAAGGTGTTTGGTCCGTCATTGCCGTGCCTGGGCTCCCTTGTGGAAAACGTCGTTGTCGGGTGTCAACGTTGTTGGATAAATCATGAGTGGCCTGCTGCAAACGCCGTATTTGCAATTCCACAGGCCGGGTTATCATGCCGCCCGAGGCGTCGCTCGTTTCCCCCCACGGGCGACGCCTCTCTTCATGCCCGGCTCATGCCGTGGACTCTACACGGGCCTGCCGGGGAGGGCTTGGATCACGGTCAGACCGCTGGCGCGCCGACCTCCCGAAGCGCGGCCAGCATCTCGTCGCCGTGGCCCTCGGCCTTCACTCTCGGCCAGCCCCTGACGACGCGGCCGTCCGGCCCCACGAGAAAACTGGATCGAACGATCCCCATGTACCGCTTGCCGTAGTTGACTTTCTCGCCCCATGCGCCGTACGACTCGGCCACGGTATGGTCTTCGTCGGCGAGCAGCGTGAATGGCAGCCCGTACTTGGCCCGGAAGGCGGCCTTGCTGGAGGGGCCTTGCGGGCTCAGGCCCCAGACCTCGGCGTCTGCGGCGGCGAAGGCGGCGTGGTTGTCCCGGAACGAGCAGGCCTCCTTGGTGCAGCCCGGAGTGTCGTCGGCGGGGTAGAAGTAAACGACGGTGAAGTGGCCGTGGCGGTCGGAGAGGCGGTGGGCCGTCCCCGTGTCGTCGCGGAGCTCGAAGTCGGGGGCGAGCTCGCCCACATTCGGCATGGCGCTCATATGCTCAGATTAGCGATCCGCCGCCCGGATCTCCTCTACCGGCCCAGAGTCAGTGCGGCCACCGCGACGGCCAGGGCGACGGCGACGGTCAGCCAGTCGCGCCAGGTCACCCGGATCTCGCGAAAGTGGCTCCTCCGGACCCCGCTGTCGAAGCCACGGGCGTCCATGGCCAGGGCCAGCCGCTCGGCCCGCCGGATGGCGGCCACGAGCATGACCAGCAGCCGGTCGCCGATGTCGCGGATCCTGCCCCACAGGCCGCCGGGCCGGATGCCGCGAAGACGCCGGGCGGCGCCGATCACGGTCCAGTCGTCGGCCATGAAGGGAGCGACTCGCAGCGCGCCGAGCGTGCCGTAGGCGAACCGATCCGGAATGCGCCACTGCTGCACGAGTGAGTCGGCCAGTCGAGTCGGATCCGAGGGTCCAAAGACGAGCAGCGTCGTCAGCCCGATCACGACCACGCGCAGTCCGACGGTGAGCCCGGCCGATATCGCCGGCCCGGTGATCCGGAGCGGCCCGAACTGAGCGAGCGTCGCCAGCGACCGGTCGGAATTGGCGGCCGAGAGGACGATCGAGAAAAAGGTCAGGCTCAGGATGGCGAACCCCAGCGGTGCCAGCCGGCCGGGAATGCGGCGGAGAGGCAGCCCGGACCACAGCGCGAGCGCGACTACTGCGGCCACCGCCAGCCGGATCGGGACGACCGGGTCCAGCGTCAAGACCGAGGCAACCAGCCAGAGCATGCCGGCCAGCAGGCGCGCGGCCGGGGTGACGCGGGTCAGGAAGTCGGGCCGGACCGGGCCGAGCGGCGCCGAGACGAAGCTCATCGGGGGCCCTCGGCGGCCGGGGCGGCAAGAGTGGCCGGGGCGGGTGGAGCAGGTGGGGCGGCAAGAGCGGCCGGGCGTGGAGCGGCACCCGAGGTCGGGCGCGGAGTGACGCCCGCGTCCGTCGGGGCGGCGCCGTGGCGCCACGGCCCGGCGCCGTCGCGCCACGGCCCGGCGGGGGAGTAGGGCGGGTTGGCCAGGAACTCGTCCGGCGTTCCGTCGAAGACGATGCGGCCGTGATCCAGGGCCACCACTCGGTCGCAGCGGGGCAGCAGGCGCGGATCGTGTGTCGCCAGGAGCTGGGCCTGGCCCGTGGCCCGCTGCTCGTCCAGGAGGCTCATCACCGCTTCGGTGCCGCGGCGGTCCAGTCCGAACGTCGGCTCGTCCAGGAGAAGCACTGCCGGCGGCCGCAGGACGAGCGCGGCCAGGCTCAGACGGCGCTGCTCCCCCTGACTCAGCCGGAACGGATCCTGGGCGGTCAAGTGGCCCAGCCCGAACCGGGCCAGGACCCCGTCCGAATCCAGCGGCTGGCTATTGCGGCGGCGACGGCCCATAACGGCGCGGCTGGTGGCTGTGACTTCGCCGCCTTGGACACGGCCGTCAACTCGCGCACGGCGACGGCCCATGGCGGCGCGGCTGGTAGCCGTGACCTCGTCCCGGGCGGTGCGAGCCACGAAGCCCAGCTCCGGGTCCTGGAACACCAGGCCGATGCGCGAGGCGATCTCTTGCGGGCGGAGGCGCGACGGGGCGCGGAGGTCTTCGAGCGGCGACTCGCTCCCGGCCGCTTCTCGCACCCCCACCGTTCCCCGATTCGGGCGTCGCAGACCGGCCAGGAGGAAGAGCAGAGTGGATTTGCCGGCTCCGTTCGGCCCCACGAGCGCGATCCGCTCGCCCGCCCGCGCCTCGAGCGAGACGCCTTCCAGGGCCGGGTGAGTTCCGCTCTCGTCGGCCGGGTAGTCGAAACCCAGGTTCTCGGCCCGCAGCAAGAGTTGCCGGGTTGGAGCCAGAGGGGCTGTGGCGCCACCGCGCCAGTCGGACTTGTCGGGTTCAGCCTTGCCGTGGGGCGCGTCATCGCTCTTCCAGGCACGAGGAACCCAGGCCCCGCTCTTCTCGAGCAACGCCACCGCCTCCGGCCCCACGGAGCCCGCCGGCGCGAAGGCGAGCTGCCGCCCTTCGTCGTCGAGCAGAAGGACGTAGTCGGCCAGTGGCAGCGCGGCCTCGAGCCTGTGTTCGATCAGCACGATCGTGTGTTCCCGCCGTTCGGCCAGGGCGGCCAGCCGCTCCAGGGTGGCGTGCATTCCGGGTGGGTCGAGGTTGGCCGTCGGCTCGTCGAAGACCAGCAGCGATGGGTGAGCCGCCAGGATGTCGGCGATGGCGAGGCGTTGCTTCTCGCCGCCGGACAGGGTGTTGGTCCCGCGCCGCTCGAAGCCGGTTAGGCCGGCCTGCTCCAGTGCCTCCGGTACTCGGGCCTGCATCTCGGCCCTCGCCCAGCCTCGATTCTCCAGGCCGAACGCAACCTCGTCGTCCACCCGCCCCATGACGATCTGGCTGTCCGGATCCTGGAAGACCAGCCCGACACGCTCGCCAAGGAAGCGGGCGGGCGTGGCTGCCACGTCCAGCCCGCCGATGCGGAGGCTGCCCTGCCACCGGCCGGGCAGGGTGTGCGGCACGAGCCCCGCCAGAGCTCGAGCGAGAGTGCTCTTGCCGGAGCCCGACGGACCCAGGACGAGCAGCACCCGTCCGGGTTCGAGCCGGAAGTTGAGGCCCGCCAAGGCCGGCCTCGACCGGCCCGTGTAGGTCCAGCCGAGGTCGACGGCCTCTATCGAGGGCGACCCGAAGCTGGCCGCCGAGTTAGCCGCCGACTTGGCCGTCCGCATGGTTGCCCGTTTTGGCAACGTCACCTACCAGACGGGAAGGCCTGAAGGGCGCCCGTCCGCCGCAGCGACCGAACGAGAAGCCAGCCCAGGACCCCGGCGATCAGAGCGCCCGAGAGGATTTCCAGGACGGCGATGCCGAGCTGGAGGTTCCCGTCGAGGGTCGGGTACCAGACCGGGATGTCATGCAGGGCCTCGCCGATGCCGGCGCCCGCTCCGGCGACGAAGGCCACGATCACGCCGAAGTTGCGGTACATCAGGAAGCCGAAAACCAGTTCCGCGCCGGCGCCCTGGACGAAGCCCGATAGCAGCGTATCGAGGCCCCACTGGCTACCGAGTATCACGGCCACGATGGCGGCCACCATCTCCGCGAAGATGGCTGCGCCAGGCTTGCGCACGATCAACGGAGCCACGACCGCTGGCATCAGCCATATGCCGGTGATGATTGATTCCCAGGGCTTGCCCAGAAAGTCGAGCCATACCCAGACGTACGCATTCCATGCCCAGAAGACCACACCGAATGCGACGGCGAGAATCGCCACCACGATGATGTCGATCGTTCGCCAGCGGCTCGACTCCGATGCGCCGGGGACCGTTAGAACGTTGCTCACCGTTTCTCCTCAATTGGTTCGTCGGTTCTTGTTTCGATTACCAACAGGCAGCCGTTGCGGAGCGTGACGCTCGCTTCGGCTGCGATGCTCACGTTGGATAGGCCGCGCGCAGGCCCGGTTGCCAGCGTTTCGTCGCGTAGCGGGTAGAGCAGTCCGGCGGTTGTCACGCCGACGGCCGGCATGCCCTGCGGCAGCAACGACACCAGTTCGCCGATCGGGCCGAACAGGCGGCAGGTCACGGCCTCGCTGTTCTCACCCGGTGCGCGAAGCAGCCGAACCCGCGTCGTTTCGTCAAGCAGTTCGATCTCGGCGTCAGGTGGATTGGGTAGCGCCAGGAGGCCGATGTTTGCCAGCGCGTGGTCCAGCCGCCGCCCGCCCAGAGCACCGACAACCGTCACGTGCGTCGCCCCCCGCACGAGAGCGGCCAGGATTGCCAGCTCCGCGTCCGACTCGTCCTTGTCCACCAGCGACCGCTCGATCGGCACGCCCTCCGCCGTCAGCTCCACGAATCGCCCCTCAGGCAGAGAATCGCCGTCGCCGACCAGCATGTCCGGCCGGATGCCGAGGGAATCGGCCTTCTCCCAACCACCATCCGCCGCAACGACAAATTCGATGCCGTCGATCCAGCCCGGCCACGCCGCGTCGAGCGCGGCGCGCGTCGGAACGTCGCCGTCGGCGACTACTAGGGCCCGCTTCGCCGAACCAGCTTGACTAAACAAAAAAGCACCTCCATCGACTCGACAGAGGTGCACCGATTTGGACTCCCTGCGCCGGCATTACCCGGATCAAGTTCCAAGGGTCTGCGGATGATCCGCACTCTCAGCGCCTTCGCGGCGCTCCCCTGTCCGTCTTCTATTGTTTTTCGACTCTACACCCTGAGCCCGATTCCGGCTAACCGCCCACCCCAAGGTGCCGATTCACCCACTCGACGACCGAGCCGGCAGCCTCGTCGGCCCCGGCGGCCAGCAGTTCGTCGGCCGTGGCCAGAATCGACACGATGCCGACGCCCCTGACGCCCGCGGCGGCCGACATGCGAACGTCGT
>DASVKT010000093.1:0-18316 GCA_036385235.1 Candidatus Limnocylindrales bacterium
GAGGATGCGGACGCTGCCGCTTTGGATGAGGGTATCGAGCTCGTCGACCCCGATCTCGGGAGTGCTCAGGTGTGAGAAGAAGCGCATATCTGCTCCGTTGGTGAACTTGGTCAGGCCGCCGCGACCGCCGCCGGCTGATCGCGAAGGACGGCGAGATCAGGGACGTACAGGCCGGACTTGGTCACGGTTTCCTCTGGTTCGATCCGGAAGAGGACCCGGCTGCCGAGTGGCTGGATCTGGTCGGACATTTCGATTTCTCCGCTCTAGTTGGCGCGCAGGCCGAGGGCAGAGTCGATGCGAGCCTGGTCGAAGCCCACGATCGGTTTCCCATCGATCTCGATGACGGGCACGCCCATCTGACCGGTCCTCCTTACGAGATCGCGCGCGGCCACCGGATCGCGGCTGACGTCAACGTCGCGGAAGGGCACGCTCCGGCTACGCAGGTAGGTCTTGGCGCGAGTGCACCAGACGCAAGTTGGGGAAGAGAACACGACCACGCGGTGAGCGCCGCCGGTAGAGGTTTGCTTGTGCGAAAGGTAGCTGCCCATCAGTTGGACTCCGATGCTAATGAGGCAATGACGCGGATCAAGCGCTCGCGGGCTTCGCGGGCGATCGGCTCGATCGCGGTTGACTCGACGACTCCGAGGACTGCGGCCGGATCCATGGCTTCAACGATCGTCTGGCCGTCCTGGTCGCGGATCACTACATTGCAGGGAAGAAGAGCGCCGGGGGACGGTTCCGCCTCGAGCGCCCGATGCGCCAGGGGCGGGTTGCAGGCGCCGAGGATCAAATACGGTGGCCCATCGATGCCGAGCTTCGCCTTCATCGTGGCGGCGACATCGATCTCGGCTAGGACTCCGAAGCCTTCCGCCTTGAGAGCGGCCTCGACAATCGGGCGAGCCTCGACAGCCGACATCGGGACGGTCGTTCCGAACGTATGCGGAGTGGCGACGGGCATGTTGCTGTTCACCTCGCGCCGCTCGTGACGGGCTCGATTTCCGCCATTGGCACCGGCTCGACGACACCGGCCGATCGACTTGCAAGTCGGCGCCCGACGACCCCGTGGATCGCATTGCAGGCTTCGACCAACCCCGGCTCAGCGAGGCGGGAGAGGATCGTCGCGCCCGACCGGCGTGTGGCTACCAGGCCCGCGGACCGCAGCACGACCAGGTGCTGGCTCGCATTGGCGAGGTTGCAGCCAAGCTCCTCGGCCAGATCGCCGACCGAGTGCTCGCCTTCGCGAAGGGCGTCAAGGAGCATGAGTGTCTTGGGATCGGTCGGCACCCGGCAGACTTCCGCGTGGAGTCGATAACGCTCTGGATCTCGATAGCCTCTATCTTTCACGGGTGTCCTCGTTGCCATCTCCGGCGGTCCCACCGGGCATATGCGAAGATACCAGCACTTGCATTATTGCGCAAGTAGCAGAGTAGGAGACTTGGCGCCGATGATCCCGCCCCAATGACCCCCCAGGCAGATCTCGGGATCTTCGCGATCAGCGTGGCGGCCGGTCTGATCGGTGCGCTCGCCGGCGTTGGCGGAGGGATTCTGGTGATCCCCGCCCTGACCATCGGCTTCGGCGTGGACATCCACCTGGCAATCGGGGCGAGCATCGTGTCGGTCATCGCCACGAGTTCCGGGGCCGCTGCCGCCTATGTCCGCGATCGCATGACCGACATGCGCGTCGGCATGTTCCTCGAGCTCGCCACCACGACCGGCGCAGTGTGCGGTGCCCTCCTCGCGGCCGTGGTGGCGCCAGCATTCCTCTACGTGCTGCTGGGCGTGGTCCTGCTCGGCTCCGCCGCCATGCAGGTGTCGCGAATGGGCGAGGAGACGCCCCCGGCTGATTCGACCTCGAGTCTGGCCACGCGGCTGCGTCTAGCGTCCTCATACCCGGACCGCAAGCTCGGTCGTGAGGTTCCCTATTCGGCCCAGCGCATCCCGCTAGGTTTCGTGCTGATGTGGATCGCCGGCGTCGTATCGGGGCTACTGGGTATCGGCTCGGGCGTGCTCAAAGTCATCGCAATGGACGGAGCCATGAGGCTCCCGATGAAAGTGAGTTCGGCGACGAGCAATTTCATGATCGGCGTGACCGCCGCGGCTTCGGCCGGCATCTACCTGGGGCGCGGCGACGTCGATCCGCAGATAGCCGCGCCCGTCGCCCTGGGCGTGCTGACAGGGGCTCTAATCGGCGCCCGCCTCTTGCAGCACATTTCGAACCGCTCCGTCCGGCTCATTTTCCTGCCGGTCCTGATCGCGGTGGGGATTGAGACAATCGGCCGCGGCCTGGGGTTCGGAATATGACTCCCGAGCGGTTCCGCGAGATGGTGAGTGGCGTCCTCATCGTCGGCGTCGTTGTGAGTGCGGCGTTCATCGCCGTGGGGTTTGCGGCCGCGTTGGCGGTCGGCTGGCAAGGATCGCTACTGGGTGCCTCGGCAGCGACACAGGCCGCGACCGACTTCTCGAATCTGCCCGGCCGTCTGGCCGCGCTCGAGCCAGCGGCAATCGCCCAGCTCGGCCTGGTCACTCTGCTCGCCACGCCGGTCGCGAGGGTCGCAGCGTCCGTGATCGGCTTTGCCTTGGAGGGCGACCGTCTCTACGCAGCGATCACGACGGCGGTGCTGCTCATACTCCTGATCAGCATTCTGGTTCTGCGTTGAGCCTCGGGGTCGACACTGATGCGTCTGGCAATCGGCCTACCTCATGACTGAACTTCGCGCTATCCAGGGCGAGGGCAGCATCAGGCCCGCCCCGCTACCCCGCCAGCGGCCCCGGAGCTCCGCCGCTACGCCAGGCGATCGGCACAACGGTGGGATCGGTCTCCTCGTTGAGCGCGGCAAGCGCCTCAGCGATGCGGGCCTCACCCGTTGCGTCCAGATCGACGAAGCGGAAAGCCACGACAAGCTGGCGATGATTGGGGTCGTCCGGATCCTCGGTCAGGCGGACAACCTGGGCCCGGCAATCGAACGAGTCGGTCGGCGTGAGCAGTAGCGAGACTTCTATCTGATTGCCAACCGAGATCGGCAGGTTGGTTATGCAATGGAAACCGCCGACGCTGATGTTCGTTGTGCGGGCCGGAATGGCGGTGCCTTCGTGGTCGGGGTGCAGGTAGGCGGGGATGGCCAGCGCAACGCGACTGTTCGCTCGCCGGGAGTAAGTCACCCATGCTTCGGGGCGCCACAGGCCGACAATTCGGCCTGTGCCTCCAATCAGGCGGCGCATGGTTGTGTCGGCCGCCAGGCTCTGCTCGTCGGGTCGATGCAGGATCAGCCGCACCGGCACCCCAACGGATAGGAAGTCCGCAGATCGGCCGAGGGCAATCCACACCTCGTCGTTCGTCAGGTTGGCAATTGTGCCGTTATAGAGGTGGGTCTGCGGCCCAAGCTTAGTCTCGAGCGCCACCCGATCCTTGATTTCGGGCTCGTTCGAGAAGTCGCTCACGCCGGGCTCCGGTGGGGATTTGTTGTGAAGTGAGCTTAGACGATCCCGAGATCTAGCAGTCCGTCACGACGCCCATATCACCAGATGCCGCTGCGGACGAGTTGCTCACCCCAGGCCACGAGGACTCCCGGCGTTTCTTGGCGCACCTGCGTCCAGCCATGCGGCTGCGCCGAGTCGATCGCCTGGAAACTGTAGCCGGCCTTCTTCAGAATCTTGTCGAAGTAGGCAGCCTGCGAACCCATGTAGTCCGTTCCGGGGCGGGCCACGATGATGAAGAACATGTTGCTTCGGTCGGCCACCGGGATCTGAGGGGCCAGAATATCGGGCGAATGAGCGTCGATGTCCGCCTGGTCGAAATACGGCCGCCTGGAGTTGGTTCCGGCCGACGCGGCCACGTAGTACCCAGAGAACGCGATAGTGGTGCTGAAAACGTCCCGATGGCGAAGGCCGATCATGGCCGCGCAGAAACCACCTTCGGAGAAACCCATGATCGCTCGAGCGCGGGGGTCTGCCATGGTTCGATAGTGCCCGTCCACATACTCGACCACGGTCTTGGAAATGAAGGTCTCCATGGACTGTGTTCCGTTATACATGTCGATACATTCCGAGGGAGCAATCACTGCGCCGACCTCCGAGATGAAGACCACGATCACCGCAGGCATTGCGCCGGTATCAATCTGGTAGTCAAGCGCGGAGATCACCGATGTGGCCGAGCCCCAAAGACTCAGGGGCGTAGGTGCTTCGTATAGGACCGGGTAGCTGAGCCCCGAACCGTCATAGCCGGGCGGCGTGTAGATGCTTATCTCTGTCGTGTTCCCGTTGACCCATGGCGCGGGCAGTTTCGCAGCCTCCACGCGGCCTGCGCCGGATGGCTTCCAGGCAAGCCACGGCTTTGTGCCGGGCGCAGCCGTGATCCTCGGAGTGGGGCTCGGCGTCAGCGAAGCGGAACTACTGGCATCGCTCGAAGCCTCGGCCGGCGTGGGAGTTGGCATCACCGGAGAGGGCTCGGCGGCGATCGGAAAGGAATCCTGAGGAATGAGACCCTGGCCCTGATAGCCGCGGAGCATCAGTGCGTCCGGTGTGAAGTTGACCATATCGCCGAAGGCCGGCACGGAGACCGCAAGCAAGGCAAGCACGACAAGCGTCGCAACGGGTCGGCGAGTCAGCGCAAGATCCAGCCGGCGCGACTTCGACATAGCCCACACGGCAACCCCGGACGCGATCACCCCTGGTCGGATCACGAATACCAGCGTGGCGCCAACCCATGCCGACACCGCCCCGATAACGACCAGCGTGACGAGCGACAGTACCCAGCCGCCCGGGTCGAAGACGCCCGTGGCACCCGTCGACGCGATTGCATTCTGCGTCTCGGTCACGAAGGTCTGGCCGAACACCGCACCGGTGGCGCATACGCCGAGCGCCGTGCCAAAGCCGTTCCGATTGACGGCGGCAGTCACAGCCGCGGCCACAAGCGCGGCCGTGACGAGCGCCATGATCAGCTGGGCCCGGTCGGGGTCGAAGCCCATCGCGATCAGCGTGAGATCGCTGGACGCGACGAGACCATTGGGAAGCGAAGCCACCAGCACCAGGCACGCCGCGATCGCGACGCCGACGGGCAGCCACCCGATCTTGCGGAACCGGGAGTAGTTGGCGAGAATCCCTGCCTCAAACGTCTCGGCCGCCGGTGAAACCGTTTCCGGCGCTACCGTCTCAACCGCCCGGGCGTTGGCACCTGCGCGGGGTTTATTGGGCGTCGACGTTTCCTGCGTTTGATCGGACTTCACCGGCACAGCCTCACTTGGGTCACGGGGGCGAGGTTAGCATCGGAAGACGCGGCGCCTGTATCCGGACCATTTGGAACCGGAAACGTCAGCCTGCGGCAATCTGCCTGGCAACGCGGCGGCGGCCAACGAAATGGAAGGCACCGGCCATGTGGACCCTCAGCAGTCCGACCACGAACCCAAGCAGGTCGCGGCGCCGCCGGGTCGCACCGTAGCGCGGGATCCAGTAGGGATCGAACTTGTTCTTGAAGCGATGCAGGCCGTTGACGTCGTACCAGCGGCCGACGAGCCTGCCGCCGTAGGCCAGCAAACGCTCCTCAGGAACCGCGCTCGAAGGGTCGAGACCAGACAGTGGAGCCAGGCCGAGCGATAGGGTCTTGGCCCCGGCCGACCGGAGGGCGGCGGCAGCCCCGGCGATAGATGCCTCGACGGCGCCCGGGGGACCGTCGGGTGAGCGGCGCATCAGATCCAGAACCCATCCGCCATCCACTCCAGTCCTGCGGAACGTTGTATACGCGACCGTCTTTCCGGTGGAGTTCACTACAACCGAGACCGGCTGCCAGCTCAGCGAGGCCCGATCGAAACTACTGATGGTGAAGCCCATCTGGGGCCCGGCCTTCTTGCGCCAGGCGGCGTCGATGGCCTCCATTTCGTCAATCAGCTGTGACTCCTCTGCCGGAATTCCCTCCGCAAACCACCGGAACGTCGCCCCGTCCTTGAGGCATCGCGTGATGGTGTGGCGCAAGTTGGCTCGCTTGGATCCCGAAGTGTCGAACGTCGGCAGGTTGACGAGTGCTTCCTCGCCCACCTTGAAGACCCGGAATCCTGCGCCTGCCAGAGTGGGCCGTCCCGCCGAGCTGGCCTGATATACGACCGGCACACGGTCCATCTTCCGGCAATGGGCAAGGAAGTCATCGAGCACCGCGGGTCCGGTGCCGGGCTTGCCGATGAGGTCGCCGAGCACGACGGCCGTCCGGCCGGCAAGTCCGTAGACCACCAGCCCGTCCGCGTCCTCCGGCGAGAACACGAGCTTGTCCTGGCCGAGCTGGAAAGGCAGCAATGCGCCGCAGCCGTAACGCTCGGCGATCGCCCGCGCGCGCGCTCTGGTGGTTGGATCGGCCGGCGGCTCCGGAACGCGACTCAACACCCCAATGGCCGCCAGGACGAACGGGAGTCTAGATGCCAGAAGTATCAGCCCAAGAATGGCGTCGCGGCTTGTCTGGTGCAGGACGCGAGCCGACGCATCGTCGCTCAACCCCAGAGCGCCCCCGATCGCCGCCGTGATGTCGCCAAAAGCAGCCAGTGGGCGCGGCCAGTCCCCGGTTGTCGCGATGATCAGCGAGGTCTCCAGGCCGACCGCAAGGGCGCCGACGACAACCAGCGCCGTGGCGATCCGGCGCCGGTCGACGGCCATCTGCACGACGTATCGACGCCGGTCCGTGAGCAGGATCGCCAATACTGCACCCACGACGAGCACCCCGAGAGGGTGAGACAGCGCCACAGCCTGGCCCATCAGCGAGGCGCAAAGGGTGGCGATCGTGAGCCACCAGGCCACCGACTTGCCGCGCATGAGCCCGATAGCAATGGCCGCCAGGCCAATGGCCGAGAGGATGGCCACTACCGGATCTGCATCGGCAGGATCAATGGGGAGAAGACCGTCCAGCTGATCCGCCAGTGGCCTCAGGAATGTGAAGAAGTACGCCATGGCGGCGACGGCGCTGACGGCCAGCAGGATCGCCGGAACAGCACCCGCAGAGCGGGCGAGCCGAACCGGGTATCGCCCTCGCTCAAGGGCTCGCTCAGGAGCAGTCCAAGTCATTACAGAAATCGCGGGGTCCGGGCTTGACGGCATATCCCCCGGCTCCCTCCTCCTCCGGTAGGCAGGCTACTCCATGTCGCCAAGACATGGAGCAACGTTTCCAAGAGAACCTCCCTGTCAGGACGCTGATTCGCCGGCAATGGTTCCTGCCTGCCCATCCGTCTGCACGTGCGGACGACCGCTCGTGTACCGTCACGCTGTTCCGTAGATGTGAGGACCGCGTGGCCCAGGACGTCATCGATCTCAGCAATAGCGGCTGGCAGCGCCACGACTTCTACATGCGCCTGGCGCTCGTAGTGGAGTCGGGGGCAAAGTGCCTGGGCTCACATGTGGGAGCGGTGATCGTGCGCGACGACCGCGTCCTGGGGAGTGGCTACAACGGCACCCCGGCCGGCTATCCAAACTGCACAGAATCGGAACGTGGCTGCCGCCGCTGCGCTCTCCGCATCGAGCAGCCCGACGCCCATCTCTCTGGCAAGCTCTATGACATCTGCCTCTGCGTCCACGCCGAGCAAAACGCCATGGCCACGGCCGCGCGCTTCGGCACAGCGATAGACGGTGCCATTCTGTACACCACGCTCCAGCCGTGTTTCAACTGCCTCAAGGAGTTGATGCAGGTCCGGCTGCGCGGCGTTGTCTTCCTGCGCGAGTGGAAAGCGGGGCACCCGGAATACGCCTGGGTCTCCGAGGAGTACCAGCGTCTGGTGGACCACTACAGGTCCAAGGGCAACATCTTCGCCCGGTTGGATCAAGAGGAAGCGCTGGCGGCCGTGCAAGTGGAGATCGGCCACCCCGTCTAGAGCGCGATTGAACATCCGAGACGTCGCGGAAGTCCATGTAGACGACGGGTCGGACATTCGGATCCTTCCGATGTCCCGAACGCACAGGGAGCCAGACCAATGGCAAGCGTCACTTCTCCGGTGCCAGTCACGCATTGGGGACCCACCGATGTCGGGCCCGCGCTCTTGCTTGGGATGGCGATTGCGCTCGTGCCGCTGGTCGTGGCGATCTGGCCCAGGTTTGTGGCGTTTCGCGCCGAACACCGGCGCGGCGCCGAAACGCTTCCGGCCGGAGTGACGCCGTTCATAGCGGCGGAGCTCAGTGGCCTGAACGTCATCGGGCAACTGGCGACCGGCTTGATGTGGCTGATCGCGCGCGGCCCGGGCGCGGCAGCGGCAGCGTCGGCGGCGGCGTCGGAGCCGGCCACAATCGGTGCCAACGCCGAGAGATACCTCCGCGACAGTCTCTGCCCGCGCGGCAGCTTCGATACCGGCGCCCGCGACGAAGCGCTGCACCTTATCGATGCCAACGGCCCAACGCCCCACGACCTGAGCCCCCTGATGGCGGGCCTGCGCGAGTCTGCGAGGGGCGACGGCATGAGCATCGGACTGCTCCGCAACAGCCGCCTGATCAGCCGGGCGATCCTGGTGCTGGCAATTGCCGAAGTGGCGATCTCATTCGTCATCGAGGGCAGCGCCTTCATCAGCCCGGCGCCGTTTTTCGGCGGCCTGTTTACGGCCTACATCGCCCAGCACGTTGACCCTCGATCCACGGCCGGAGCGCGAGTCAGTGGCGATCTCCGCCGCCTGCGCTCGACCCTTCGGCGGGCCGCGCTCGCTACCGGCTCGATCGATGTCTCGGCCGTGCAGGCCTTCATCCCGTCCGTCGAAACCGCCACCGAGGCGGAAGTATGGGCCGTCGCAGCCGGCTGCCGGACCACTGACTCCGAGCGGATTTCGACTCGACTCCGGTCGCTCGTTCACGCCGAGGCGGGCCGTCCAGCGCGGATCAGATACACCGAGCAAGTGCTCATCATCGGCGGAAGAACGGCGGACGATCTGGCGGCCAGACTGGGGCGAACGGGCGGCCGGCGCCGCGGGCCGGACGGAGCGGCGCTTCCGCTCTGGTAGGACGCCGGCGGCGCCGGGCCGAGACTCAGGAAATCGCGATCATCCGCTCCAGCGCGAGCCGCGCCCTGGCCGCCGTCTCCGCCGGAACTTCGACCTCGAACTGACCGAGCCTCAGGGCGTCGCGCAGCTTCTCCAGCGTAGTCAGCTTCATGTACTGGCAGACGGCCTCGCGGTTGACCGGCACAAAGCGCTTGCCCGGGGCCTTCTGTTCGAGACGGTGCAGGATGCCGGTTTCGGTCGCGATCAGGAACGTGTCCTTGCCTGAAGCCTGGGCGTAGGTGACCATGCCTTCGGTCGAAAGGATGTGGGCGTCGTCGCCGACGATTTCGATCACCTGACTGGTGCAGCCGCATTCGGGATGGATCAGGAGCTCGGCGCCGGGGAGATCGCGGTGCCACTGCTCAACGTCCGCCGGCCTGATCCCTGCATGGACGTGGCACTCGCCGAGCCAGATATGGAGCTTGCGGCCGGTCACGCGCTGTAGCCACAAGCCCAGGAACATGTCCGGCAGGAAGAGGATCTGCTTGTCTGCCGGCACGGCGTTGATAACCGCCCGGGCGTTGCTGGAGGTGCAGCAGTAGTCGCTCTCGGCCTTGACCGCCGCCGTCGTGTTCACGTAGGAGACAACCACCGCGCCGCGATGCTCGGCTTTCCAGTTCCGGAGTTGATCCACCGTAATCGAGTCCGCCAGCGAGCAGCCGGCCTTGATATCCGGCAGCAGGACGCGCTTGTCCGGCGAGAGGATCTTGGCCGTCTCGGCCATGAACGAAACACCGCAGAACACGATCGTGGACTCGGGCGCGGATGCGGCCACGCGCGAGAGGTTGAGCGAGTCGCCGACGTGATCCGCCACGTCCTGGATCTCGGCCCGTTCATAGCTGTGGGCCAGGATCACGGCCTTGTTCTCGCGAGCCAGTTCGCGAATCTCGGCCTGGAGCGCCGGGAACGTGGCGGGGTCGCCGGGCGGCGGGACTCGGACCGAGCCGGGGCCGAAGGCTTCGAGGGGGGCTTCGGCGCGGGCGCCCGACTGCTCGGCGGCGGACTGCTCGGCGGCCGTCATTCGGCCACCTCCAGCGAGACATCGAGGCCGCGTGCGGAGTGCGTCAGCGCCCCGAGAGAGACGAAGTCCACGCCCGTCTCGCCGACGGCATGCAGGTTTTCCAGAGTGATGCCGCCGGACGCTTCCGTCTCCACTCGCCCACCGACGATGCCAACCGCGCGCCGCATCTCTTCGAGCGACATGTTGTCCAGCAGGATCCGCTGCACTCCGGCATCCAGGGCGGTCTGAACGTCTGCGAGCGTCTCCGCCTCCACTTCCAGTCGCAGGTGCGGCGATGTCCGACGGAGCTTGGCCACGACCGGGGCTATGCCGCCGGCAAGGCGAAGGTGGTTGTCCTTCACCAGGAGCGCTTCGCCCAGGTTAATTCGGTGATTGGTTCCGCCACCGCATCGGACGGCGTACTTCTCCAGATCCCGGAGGCCCGCGGTCGTCTTGCGCGTATCCAGCAGAGTGGCTCCGGTGCCCTCCAGCTCCGCCACGCATCGAGCCGTCAGCGTGGCGATGCCGGAGAGCCGGCCCAGCAGATTGAGGGCGGACCGCTCTCCGGAAAGCAGGGCGCGGGCCGGGCCGGCGATGCGGGCGATCTCCGTGGGAACGGTGGTGATGCGATCGCCATCCGCCGCGGAAGGCGTGACGACGACGGCCGAATCCAGCGCCGCGAAGACGGCCGAAACAACCGGCAGTCCACACACGACGCCCGGCTCCTTGACCAGGAGCGAGAACGTGGCCTGGACTTCCGGGTCGAAGAGACCATCCGTGGTGGGATCGCCGAGAGCTAGGTCTTCGGCAAGAGCCGAAGCCACGAGACGATCCAGGGCGTGGGCGTCGGGCGGCCGGATCTGGCGGTGGGTGGCGCGCGCCGCGCCGGGCCGGTTTGCGTCGGGCCGGTTTGCGTCGGGCCGGTTTGCGTCGGGCTGGTTTGCGCCGGTCGGCGTACCCGCGTCTTCCGAGACGATCAAGTCCATTGCTCCAGCGAGAGGCCTCGTCCCGGCCTCAGAACGAAGTGCCCTTCAAAGGCGGGGTCCATGGCGGGCTCATCGATACGGTAATGGACACCGCGACTTTCGACGCGAGCGAGGGCGAAACGGGCCACCAGGGAAGCCACCGGGTCCGGACTCGTGGCCAATTCCGCGAGGCCGGCGGGATCGCGGACGACTCCCGCCTGATGCCAGACCTGCTCGCGCAACGCATCCGAGGCGACGCGCTCCGGCGGCAGCGGCAGGCCGCTGAGCCCGGCGATCTCGCCGACTGAGGCCGGCAGTGGCGGCTCATCAACCGCAGCCAGAGCGGCGCGTCGCCCAAACACCAGACACTCGAGCAGCGAGTTGGAGGCGAGGCGGTTGGCCCCGTGAACTCCGGTGGCGGCGCACTCCCCCGCCGCGTACAGACCCGCAATATCCGTCCGGCCGATCAAGTCCGTCACGATGCCACCGATCGTGTAGTGCGCCGCCGGCGAAACCGGGACCGGCTGCGTTGCCGGATCGAAGCCGGACTTCTCGATTTCGGCCATCAAGCCGGGGAAGCGGCCGCGGTCGATCGAACGCAGGTCCAGAAATGCCCGGCCCCTGCGGACGAGCGCACGCGAAACCTCGTCGCGGGGAGCCAGCTCGTCCACGAACCGCTCGCCGTTCTCATCGATCAACTTGGCGCCGTCGCCACGCAAAGCCTCGGTCAGAAGTAACCGCGATCCAACAAGTACTGTGGGATGGAACTGCATGAACTCCATGTCCGCGACCGCCGCGCCGGCCGCTACGCCGATGGCCACGGCATCGCCGATTTGCCCGGCGGGGTTTGTCGAGCGCGACCAAAGCGCCGCGGCTCCGCCCATCGCCAGGATCGTGGCCCTGGCCAGCATCGGCCCCTCTGGAGTCATCACTCCGTAGCAGTGGCCGTCCGCCACGAGCAGCGAGAGAATGGCGGTGGCCTCGCAAGTGGCAATCTTCGGCGAACTTGCAGCGCGGCTACCCAACAGGCTCGTGACCGCCCAGCCGGTAGCGGCGCCGTCGACGCTGGACACGCGCCGTCGGGAGTGCCCGCCCTCCAGGCTCATCTCAGGATCGAACGGAACGCCCATGGCAATCAGTTCGCGGACCCGTTCCGGGCCCTCTTCCACAAGCACGTGGACGGCACTGGGCCGGCAGAGTTCGCGGCCGGCCCGCTCAGTGTCTATGGCGTGCAGGGCCGCCGTGTCGTCATCGCCGATCGCGCCTGCGATCCCGCCCTGGGCGTGCCAACTGCTCGAATCCGGGGCATGACCCTTGGTCAGCATCTGAACGCTGGCCCCGCGTTCGGCAGCAGTTAGGGCCGCAGTCAGCCCGGCTGCGCCGGTCCCAACGACGAGAACGTCGCATGGCGGTGTGGACATTTGAGTAGTGACGATCCTCTGACGACCACCATATCGGTGGCATTCCCCCACCTTACGCTATCGACGGACAGTCGGCCGAACCTTCAGCGCCGGACCGGCCCGAGGAACTGGCCGCAGAGGATCTCGCGGAGGATCTCGCGTATGTACGCATGGTGCGAACAAGAATCCGGGGACGGGCCCGTCCGGGCACCCAAAACGGCCGCCAGTAGCCGATCGCCGACATTTCGACGCTCTCCAGGCGTCCAGTGGGTCCGGATACCACCGATTCGCGAGCACATCGCGTCCCGCCGACTCTGTTGGGGCCAACCTTGTACGCAGGGCGCGTACATGCGCGGGATCGCCCCGCTCGGCCACGGCAGCTCCCGCTCGGCCACGGCAGCTCCCGCTCGGCCACGTGACATCTGGCCCGGCCGCTTCGCCCCAGCCGCCCCAACCCTCCGCTCCGTCAGCCCAGCTCCGCCGCCAATCGGATGTTGAACTCACGGAATCCCTGCGCCTCGAAGAAGCCGCGCGCCTCCGAGTTGGCCGCCCAGGTGTTCAGCTCGATCCGCCGCATATCCAGCGACGACCCGTGCTCCCGGATGGCTGCCATCAACCGGTGGCCGTGGCCGCGCCCTCGGACCGCTGCCGCTACGCAGATCTGGTGGACGTACAGAACTCGAAGCGCGACCCGATATGCCGTCTCTTCGCGATCCACGACGGCCGCCCAGGCATAGCCCACCACTCCGTCGCCTTCGACCGCGACCACCACCAGGCCTTCCGGCGCGGCCAGCCATTCCTGATACACCTTGGAGGTCAGGGTCTCCGCGGCCGGCGCTTTGAACAGACTCGGGTAGTGGTCCGCGTGGAAACGCTGCACTTCCCGATTGAGCGCAGCCACCGCCTGGTAGTCGCCCAGCCGGGCCCGGCGCACCGAGGCAGCTGGTCCCTCACACGCGGCGGGGTCGCCGGGCAGAGCCGACCGCGTCCCTGCAGCCACCCTACGGCCGGGGCCGATGCTCACGCCGCAGCGAGACGGCACGACGGTACGACGCGGCGTACTGCTCCGCCGGACCCGCTTCCCAGGACCAATCGATTGACATGCAGCGATCCTGCAACGCGGCCCAAGGCTTGCCGCCCGCCCGGAAGTGGGCCATGGCGCGACGGCAGGCATCGAGGAGCGCCCGAGTAGTGGCGGCGCTATGGACAAAGCCCGTTCCGTCGGTCGGATGTTCATCGACATCGACCACGGTGTCCGCGAGCCCGCCGGTCTTGTGGACGATCACGGGCGTGCCGTATCTCATCGCGATCATCTGCCCCTGGCCGCACGGCTCGAACCGCGACGGCATCACGTACAGATCTGAGCCCGCGTAGATGCGCCGCGCCAGCGCCCGGTCGAATGCCTCCGACACCGCGATGGACTTTGGGTGAGCCGCGGCCAGGGCCTTCAGCTCATCGACCAGCTTGGGGTCGCCGGTACCTAGGGCGATGATTCGCGCCCCATCGGCGACCAGCTCGGAAGCGGCTCCGGCCAGCAGGTCAAAGCCTTTCTGCGGATCCAGTCGCCCGATCATCCCAAGCACGGGGCCGGCGTCGTCTGGATCGAAACCGACTTCCTCGATCAGCGCCCGGCGGCAAGCGGCCTTACCGGCCAGATCCGCACGCGAATAGTGCTGAGGCAGGGCCGCGTCAGTCACCGGATTCCAGACGGCCATATCGAGCCCGTTGAGGATTCCGCCGAACCGGTGCCCAAGCGCGGCGAGTGGCCTGTCCAGGTTCATCCCGAAAGCCGGCCGCAGAATCTCCTGGGCGTATCCGGGGCTGACCGTGTTCACGAGTTCGGCCCGCTCAATTCCCTCGCGCAAGAGCAGCATTCCATCCGCCGCGGGGGCGAGCACCTGCGCCAATTCATCGGGAAATGCCATTCCGGCCGCTTGATCGCAGGTCAACCACCCTTGGTAGGCGAGGTTGTGGATCGTGACCATAACTGCCGCCCGCGAAATGAGCGGGTAGGCCTGGTAGGCGCAGTCGCGCAGGACGACCGCAGGCATGGCCTGCCAGTCATGCAAATGCAGAACGTCCACCGGGCGCTCATCGATCAGGAGCGCCTCGATGGCGGCCCGGCACAGAAGCCCGAAGCGCCAGCCGTTGTCGACGTAGTCACCGGCGGCGTCGCCGTAAAAGCCCTCGCGATCGAAGGCGGGCGGATGGTCTATCAGGCGCACCCGGTAGCCGCGGTCCTCGAACTCCACGAGGGTCACGTCCGTGGTGCCGCTCTCCGAAAGCGGGTCCGGTACCGCCAGCGGCCTGAACGTGGCGCCTTCCGGCACGGCCATGCCGCGGTACCTTGGAAGGAAGACGTCCACGGGCGACTCTACGTGGCAGGGCAGATCGCCTTCGCAATCGCCCACACCCATGACCGCGCCGGTACCCATCCATACCTGAGACTGAGGCACGCGCGATTTCTTGCTCGCAACGACCGGCGCCCCGGCCGCCGCCTCTTCACTGATCTTTCCGGTTGCGCCGACCGCCCGAGCCAGCGCATCCACGACATCGCCCAGACCGCCGGTCTTGGCCCACGGCTCGCATTCGGCGGCGATGAGGACGACCCGCATTCCTGGCTCCTGTCGGGGGACTCTCGGCATAGGTGTGGGCTGAGCGTCAATGGTAGTCAAAGCAGAGACGAACGGCTGCCATGACTATTGGACCCCCACGCATGGGACAGGCAAGCGGTTTCACCGCGTCGGATATGATGCGTGGCATATGGAACAGTTGGTTCAGGTTCCTACCCTTCCCGGCGCGTCTTTCCGCCTGCCTCCGCAACTGGAGGGAATGCGACGTCTCTCCTACAACATGTGGTGGAGCTGGAACCCGCGCGCCCGGGCCCTCTTCAGTCGGATCGACGGCCTGTCATGGTCGCGTTACCGAAATCCGGTAGAGGTTCTGTCGCAGCCCATCGCCTGGTCGGAGTTGCTGGACGACCCCGCCTTCAAGGCTGAGTACACCCAGGTCCTGGCCGAGTTTGACCGCTACATGGCCGGCGGGCAGGAGCACTGGTTCAATCGCGAGTACGGCGCCAAGGTGAAAGGCCCGATCGGCTACTTCTGCGCCGAGTACGGCTTCCACGAAAGCTTGGGCATTTACTCCGGCGGCCTAGGCGTCCTGGCCGGCGACCACATCAAGTCCGCCAGCGACATGGCCATGCCGTTCGTCGGCGTGGGGCTGCTCTACAAACACGGCTACTTCCGCCAGGCCATCGATGCGGACGGCCACCAGGAGCACGCCTACCCGGACTACGACCTCGCCAAGATGCCCATCCTGCGAGTTGTCGGCCAGGACGGCGACCCGCTCACCATCTCCGTGGAGCTCCCGGACCGAGACCTCTACGCCGCCGTCTGGCTTGTTCAGGTCGGGCGCGTGCCGGTGTTGCTCCTTGACACAGACATTCCGGACAACGCCGAGTCGGACCGGCCGGTCACGCATATCCTCTATGTCCGTGGCCGCGAGATGCGCCTCCACCAGGAGTTGGTCCTCGGCGCCGGCGGCGTCCGCGCCCTCAAGGCACTCGGCATCACGCCGTCCGTCTGGCACCTCAACGAAGGCCACTCGGCCTTCCTGCTCATCGAGCGGACGCGCGCGCTCGTGGCTCAGGGCGTGGCCCTGGAAGACGCCCTGAGCCGTGTCCGGGCCAACAGCGTCTTCACCATCCACACGCCGGTCTCCGCCGGCAACGAGCGCTTCGATGCAGACCTCGTCCGCCGCGTGGCCGGACCGCTCTACGACGGTGACGGCCGCGAGGGCACCGGCGGCGTGCCGATAGATCGCGTTCTGGAACTCGCCCACGGCGTGGACGGGGACAATCGCTCCCTGGACATGACCGCCTTGTCGCTGCGGCTCTCCAACGCGGCCAACGCCGTCAGCAAGCTGCACAGCGTCACCGCCAACAACACCTGGCAAGGTCTCGGCGACAAGCAGATCCAGGCCGTTACCAACGGCGTCCACATGCCCACCTGGGTCGGCGAACCGCTGCGCAAGCTGTTCGAGCGCTATCTCGGCGCCGAATTGGACAACGTCGATGCTCGCAACGCCAGCGACGGTTTCTGGGAGCGGACGGATCGGATCCCAGACGTGGACCTGTGGGAAAGCCATCAACGCCAGAAACTGGAGTTGATGATCTTTGCTCGCAACCGGCTGCGACATCAGTTCGCCCGCCACGGCGAGTCGCCCAGCACCCTGGAGGAGCTCGAGGACGTTCTGGATGTCGGCACACTCACGATCGGCTTCGCCCGGCGATTTGCGACCTACAAGCGGGCCAGCCTGCTCTTCAGCGACATGGACCGCATCTCGCGGTTGCTTTGGAACAAGGAGCGGCCGGTCCAGATCATCTTTGCCGGCAAGGCCCACCCCGCGGACCGGCCCGGCCAGAGCGTGATCCAGGAGATCTTCGCCCGGTCCCGCTCACCTCAGTTGCGCGGCCGAGTCTTCATCCTCGAGGACTACGACATGCGCGTCGCCCGGTTCATGGTCCAGGGCGTAGACGTGTGGCTCAACAACCCACGCCGCCCGCTCGAAGCATCCGGCACCAGCGGCATGAAGGCCGCGGCCAACGGCGTCGCCAATCTCTCCGTGTTGGACGGCTGGTGGGACGAGGGCTACGTTGGCGACAACGGCTGGGCAATCGGCGGACGCGATACGAATCCGGACGAAGGCGCGCAGGACTACAACGACGCTCAAGACCTCTACCGGCTGCTGGAGCAGGAAGTCATCCCGCTCTACTACGGCCGCAACAAGGACGACGTTCCGGAGGGCTGGACGGCGGAGATGCGCCGTTCCATCGCCAGCACTCTCTGGCGGTTCTCAACCATCCGGATGCTGCACGAGTACGTCGAGAAGATGTACCTGCCTGCCGCCGGGGTTGAGGTCAAGAAGCAGCCCGGCCGCCGAGCGGCTCTCGACGAGAGCTAGGCAGCATTGAGCGGCCGCGTCTCGCTCGCTCTCGTAATCCATAACCATCAGCCGGTCGGCAACTTCGGCTGGGTGATTCAGGACGTCTACGAGCACGCCTACTCGCCGATGCTGGACGCCCTGGGGCGCCACCCCGGAATCCACCTGGGCCTTCACTACAGCGGTCCCCTCCTTCAGTGGCTTGCGGCCAATCACCCCGAGGCGCTGGACCAGATCCGTGGCCTTGTGGGCCGCGGTCAGGTAGAGATGATGGGCGGCGGCTTCTACGAGCCGATCCTCGTCACGCTGCCGGACCGCGACCGAAACGGCCAGATGGTCCGCATGCGGGACGAGCTGGAGACGCATTTTGGGCAACGGCCCGCCGGGGCATGGCTCGCGGAACGCGTCTGGGAGCCGTCACTCGCCTACGACCTCGCCGCGGCCGGCTACGAGTGGACCGTCCTGGACGACAACCACCTTCGCGCCGCATCTATCCGCGAAGACGAGATGTGGACGGCGTTCACAACGGACGACCGCGGCAAGCGACTGACGGTCTTCGGCACGGAGCAAGGCCTGCGCTACCGCATCCCCTTCAAGCCCGTGGAAGACGTCATCTCATACCTGGCCGACCGCCGCACGGATGACGGCCGCCTTGTCGGCATGATGGGCGACGACGGCGAGAAGTTCGGGGCATGGCCCGGCACGTTCGAGTACTGCTGGGGCAACGAGCACTGGGTCGATCGCATGTTCGGCGCGATAGAAGCCAAGGCCGAATGGCTCACCACGGTTACGCCATCGCAGTGGCTGGCCGGCCAGCCACCCACCCGACGGGTCTACTTTCCCACCAACTCATACGTGGAAATGACCGAGTGGGTCCTCCCGCCGGACGAGACGCCGGTCTTCACTCACCTGCTCGAGGACGCGCGCGAGCGAGACCTGCCGTCGGCGCGGTACCTGCGCGGCGGCTTCTGGCGCAACTACATGGCCCGCTATCGCGAGATCAACGAGCTTCACAAGCAG
>DASVKT010000094.1:0-7599 GCA_036385235.1 Candidatus Limnocylindrales bacterium
TTCATGGGCCACCACGGCCGCTCTATGCAATACGGACTCCTCCAACGTTGGGCGGCAGTTGACGGGACGTGGTGGGCGCCGCCCGAGGGTCTCGGTTAGCTTCTACCCCGGCCGAGACGAACTATTCGCCGGTACCGGCCGAAGCGTGTTGGCGCCAACCGTAACAGACGGAGGTGCAGCTGCGCAATTCGGAGTAGGACATCTGATAGCCAGAGAGCGTGTACGCGCTCTGGGTGAGACACGGGCGGCACAGCGGCGGCCCTCGATCGTCGTTGACTGCCGTCAGAATCGTATGTCGATTGGCATCGCGAACCCAACGAGCGTTCGGTTGACGAGCCCCGACGACCCGCCACCAGATCGGGGACGTGGCCGAAGCGGTGCTACGATCTGGAGACTGACTACTGCCCCGGCCTTGCCCGCGGGCTTTTTCGACGGTCGGAGGCCCTCAGTGAGAATCGGTCTACAGGTACCTTCGTTCACCTGGCCGGGCGGCGACGCCGCGATCGGCGGGACCCTGGCTCGGATAGTGGAGACCGCCGACAGCACTGGCTTCGACTCCCTGTGGGTCATGGATCACCATTACCAGATCCGGGGCGTTGGTCCCGTCGAGGACCCCATGCTCGAGGGCTGGACGACTCTGGGCTACATGGCCGCCCACTCCAAACACGCCACGCTCGGGCTCATGGTCGGCGGCATCCATTACCGATTGCCGGGGCTGTGGGCCAAAGCCGCCACGACTCTCGACGTTCTGAGCGGGGGTCGCGCATACCTCGGCATCGGGGCGGCGTGGAATGAGGAGGAGAGCCGCGGACTTGGCTTCCCGATGCCGCCGTTGGGGCAGCGTTTCGAGATGCTGGAGGAGTGCTTGCGGATCTGTCACGAGATGTGGAAGGGCGATCGGGGCTCGCAAGCCGCCTTCGAGGGCAAGCACTACCAAGCCGCGCGGCTGCTCAATTCACCCCAGGCGCTCAGCAAGCCCCATCCGCGCATCCTCATCGGCGGCGGCGGCGAGACCAAGACGCTGCGGCTCGTGGCGAAGTACGCGGATGCCTGCAACATCTTTGGTGGCCCGCAGCAATTGAAGCACAAGTACTGCGTCCTGCAGGAGCGCTGCTCGGAGGTCGGACGGCCATTCGAGGAGATCGAGAGGACGAACCTCCAGACCGTCGACCTCGGCCGTCAGTCACCCGCGGAGATCGTGGACCAGTTCGGGGCGCTCGCCGCGGTAGGCGTCCAGCACGTCATCTTCAGCATGGCGAACGCATGGGACTTGCACAACTTCGAGACTCTCGACCGGGCCGTCCTGCCGCAGGTCCACGCCCTCGAGCCGACGGCGATCTAGGAAGATCCGGAATTGAAAATGCGGAACCGGTCCGCCCGAATCGCTCTGGGCCGCCGGGCGCTGGCCTTCTTCGTGCCGGCCGCGGTATTGGCCACGGCCCTCTGCGGGCTGGTATACGTTGAGGTGCAGCAGAGTCTGCGCAGCGGCGCCAACGATCCGCAGTATCAGATAGCCACGGATGCAGCCGCACAGTTGGACGAGGGAGCGGCACCGGCCTCGGTCGTGGGCTCGGGGCGAGTAGTCGACCTCGCCACGAGCTTGGCTCCGTTCGTCATCCTGTTCGACCGCAACCACTCAATCCTCGCCACCAATGCAACTCTCGATGGCGCGCAGCCGGCACCTTCGCACGGGGTCCTGGATGCGGCGCGACCTTCCAGCCCTAATGTCGTGACCTGGCAGCCTCGGCTGGGTGTTCGGATCGCGACGGTCACCGTCACCTGGACAGGCGGCACGGTCCTGGCGGGGCGCTCGCTGCAGCAGGTGGAAGTGCGCGAGACCAATGCCGAACTCATTGCCGGCCTGATCTGGCTCGCTTCGCTGGTCGCGCTCCTGGCTGCCTCGACTGCAGCGAGCTGGCTGTGGCCGGCGGCTCCTCCAGCCACTCCGCCGGCCAACTGATCCCGGGCGGCGGACCTATCTCCAGTGACCGCTGCCGCTGAGTCCTGCCGCCCGCGACCGGCCTGCCGCGCGACCCTGGTGCGAGTTATCGTGAGCTACCGGGCCGCCGGTTCCGCGCCGCCGCAGCCGCCGCCCGAGGAACGGGAGACAACGTGGACTTCAACGTCGTCCTGCCTCTTTGCTCTTCTCTGCTGAGCTTCATCTTTTTCGGACTTCTCGTGGACCAGTGGCTGGAGAGGCGCCGCGCCTACCAGGCCGTCTGGGCCGTGGGGATGCTGTGGTACGCGATCAGCGCCGGGACAGAGTTCGCCGGCGGCGCATTCGGCTGGTCGGAGCCGCTGTACCGCGCGTGGTACCTGATCGGGGCCACCTGGGTCGCGGGCTGGCTCGGCCTCGGCACGGTCCTGCTGCTGGGCCGAACCCGTTTCGGCTACGCCCTGGCCGGGTCGCTCTTCCTCGCGGGGCTGTTCACCGCCCTGAGCGAAGCCAAGTACCACTACTCCGGCAGCGGCATCGCTCCCGACCTGTACTTCGCGATCGCATCGGTCCTCGCGGTCGCCGTGGCGGTCGACACGATGCGAGGCGGCGACGCGTGGCCCCGGATAGTGGCGGCCGCAATCGTGGCAGGAACGCTCCTATCCGCGGTGATGATGGCTTTCGCCACATTGCCGGCACCGGGATGGGTCTTGGACCCGACGACGCATATCCCCACCGGCGAATTGATCCCCGGCTACCTGCGCCTGTTGACGCCGCTCTTCAACGTGACGGGCGCATTCGCCCTTTCGCTCGGTGCGGTCTTCAGCGCCTATATCTTCATGCCCAAGCGCCGTCTGATCGGGTACTCGCTCAACCGGAACCAGCCGCTGCCTTCGCTGCTGGCGAACGTTCTTCGAGCCCCGCTGGCCATCTCGGTAAACCTCGTCGCATCGCTCCCCGGTGCTGCGGTCGCGCTTGTGACCGGGCGCCTCAACAGCCGCGTTCCGGCGACCATCCTGATCGCGATAGGCGGCTTCATCCCGGCCGTGACCAGCGGACTGAGTCGCTTCGGCAATACCGGGGCGTTCTTCGTGGGCGAGCTCCTCGGCGTCGTCTTCTTGCTGGCTGGTTTCCTCGCTTCCATCGAGGTCTTCGCCGAGATCAGAATCCCCTTTACGAGCCTGGTCTTCCGCGCGCGCCGAGAACCGGATGCACGGTAGGGAGGCCGCTGCGGCGCCGGTCGACAACCTCTTGGGGATACTCCCCGGGAGTATCGTTTACGTGCTAGGATGAGGCTATGAGCAACGACGCCACCCCTAAACTACCCGCCCTCAAGCTGGCCGATCTGAAACTCTCTTTCGGCGGCCCGTCTGCCGGCGAACCGACTGCGCCGAGCGTGCCGAAGCCTCGCGATTCCGAGTCCGAAGGCCGGCCGATCGAGGCGAAGGTCGTCATCGTCGGGTCCGGTCCGGCCGGTCTGACGGCGGCCATCTACGCGGCGCGGGCCAACCTGGCGCCGGTAGTCATCGGCGGCCTCGAGAGCGGCGGCCAGCTCATGATCACGAGCGAAGTCGAGAACTATCCCGGCTTTCCCGACGGGATCGGCGGTCCCGAGTTGATGACCCTCTTTCGCCATCAGGCGGAGCGTTTCGGCGCCAGGATCGTGGACGAAGACGTGGACCGAGTCGATCTTTCCGGCCGTCCGTTCCTGCTTTGGGCTGCCGGCGTCGAGTACCGAGCCCAGACGGTGATCGTCGCCACCGGCGCCTCGGCGCTGTGGCTGGGGATCGACAGTGAGACCAGGCTGCGGGGCCACGGCGTCTCCGCCTGCGCCACCTGCGACGGGTTCTTCTACCGAGACAAGGAGGTCGCGGTCGTCGGCGGCGGCGACACGGCTCTCGAAGAGGCGCTGTTCCTGACCAGATTCGCCAGCAAGGTCCACCTCGTCCATCGACGCGACGCGTTCCGGTGCAGCCGGATCATGCAGACTCGGGCCGAAGCGCACCCCAAGATCGAGATGCACGTCAACCGAACGGTCGAGGAGGTCCTCGGCACCGACAAGGTCGAGGCCCTGCGCCTCGGCAAGACAGACGGCGACGGCGAGGAGATCCTGCCGGTCGACGGGCTCTTCGTTGCGATCGGCCACCGACCCAATGTCGCGGTCTTCCGCGACTGGCTCGGCACCGACGCCAAGGGCTATCTGGCGGTAGATGGCGCGACGACGGCCTCGTCCATCGACGGCGTCTTCATCGCAGGAGACGTGGACGACCATCGCTACCGGCAGGCCGTGACCGCTGCCGGCGAAGGCTGCCGCGCTGCGATCGACGCCGAGCGCTGGCTCGAGGCGCAGGACGCCGCAGAACGCGCCTCCGGCGCAGGCGCGTCGACCGCCAAGGGAGCGCCGACTCGCTGATGCCGACTCGAGAGGGAATCCTGGCCCGCTGCGGAATCATGCCCAGCGTCGCGACCGAGCTCGAAGTCGTCTTGCGCAGCGCAGTTGACGAGGCGGAGGCGGCGGCCGCAGACGGCTCCACGGGCCTGACCGTCCTGGACGCCGGTTGCGGGCGGTCGTCCGCGTTGCAGCCGTTCAAGCCTCAAATCGCCCGCTTCGTCGGCATCGACATCCACGAGCCGGTGCCCGGATCCGTGCCCTACCTGGATGAATTCGCGGTCGTGGACGTATGCGCAGACGCGGCCGCCTTTCCTCCGGCGACATTCGACGTCGTGCTCAGCTCGTTCACGGTCGAACATTTCGCCCGGCCGGCGGCGGCTTTCGCCAACATGGCCCGATGGCTGCGGCCCGGCGGGACTCTGGTGATCACCACCGTCAACCGGCGGCACCCGTTCGTGGCGGCCTACCTCGGCTTTCCGTCCGGGCTCCGCCACCGGCTCCAGCGCGCTGTCAAAGCGACCGCTGCGGACGCCCACCCGATCGTAGGAGTCTGCAACGACCCCAGGGCGCTGCGCTCCGCCCTTGAGGCAGCCGGTTTCGTGGACGTCAACGTCGAGCCCATCGGCCACCTTGCCAGGGCTTGGGGCCGCACCTGGCCCACGTTCTTCGTCGGCCTCGTCGGCGACCTGCTATCTCGGGGGACGCCGTCGCGCCGATCGACGCTCCTCGTCCGGGGCCGCATCCCGATTGCCGACCGGCGCCAGGCCTAGCGCGCCGTCCGGCAGACGGGTCCTGGCGCTCACCGGCAGGCAGGGGACGACGTCTCCTGGTAGCGTCAGCGACCACACTCAGGAGCCTTGATGTCGCTATCTGGCGGCCCATCCGGTGGCGGCCGACACCGTTTCGCCGCATCGACGATGAAGCCGGATCACCCCTCGGCGCCGCGCGAGCCCCGTGTCCGGACCGCCACCAAGATCGTCCGGTTCTTCGTCCCGTACAAGGCGCCCGTGATCGTCGTCTTTCTGACGATCCTGCTGACCAGCGGCTTGGGCGTAATCAACCCTTACCTTCTCAAGCTACTGATCGACGTCGCGATCGGGCAGCGCAACTTCGGCCTGCTCAACTTGTTCGTGGCGCTGATGATCATCGTCCCCATCGTCTCCAGCCTCATCGGCATCGGACAGACCTACCTCAGCAACAAGATCGGTCAGAGCGTCATGCGAGACCTCCGGGCGGCGCTCTACAGCCACCTGCAGTCGATGCCGCTGCGCTTCTTCACGGAGACGCGCACGGGCGAGATCCAGAGCCGCCTGTCCAACGACGTGGGCGGCATTCAATCGGTCGTGACCGACACCGCGGCCAGCGTCACCAACAACGTGGCAGTGGTCATCAGCACGATCATCGCCATGCTCTTCATCGACGGGCGGCTCACGGTGCTGTCCCTGGCGATCCTGCCGATCTTCGCGTTGGTGGCGAACCGGGTCGGGAAGGTACGCCGCGCCGCCTCCACCGAGACCCAGCAATCGCTGGCGGACCTGACCGCCGCGACCGAGGAGACCCTCAGCGTCAGCGGAATACTCCTCTCGAAGACGTTCGGCCAACAGCAGGCTTCGGTCGACCGGTTCGGCCGGATAAACGATCGGGTGGCCAGGCTTCAGCTTCGCCAGGCCATGGTCGGCCGGGGGTTCTTCGCAATGATCGGGACGATCATGTCGATCATTCCGGCATTCGTGTACTGGCTGGCCGGGTATCTCGCCATCAACCACGACCCACACCCACCGACGATCGGCGACATCGTGGCTTTCACCACGCTCCAAAGCCGGCTCTTCTTCCCCCTCGGACAGTTGCTCAACGTGCAGGTCGAGCTACAGGGTGCGCTTGCCTTGTTCGACCGAATCTTCGAGTACCTGGAGATGAAGCCCGAGATCGCCGACGCACCTGACGCGGTGGCGCTCGATCCGAACGTTACGAGTGGAGGCGTCCGTTTCCGCAACGTCTGGTTCCACTACCCGAGCAAGGCCGCGGAACTGGCTGTCGAGGGCACCGTCGACGGCGACGGCTCGGCGCCCCGGCAATTCGCCCTCGAGTCGCTCGACTTCGAGGTCAAGCCCGGCCAGCTGGTCGCGCTGGTGGGACCTTCCGGCGCGGGAAAGACGACGACCACCTACCTCATCCCTCGCCTCTATGACGTGGATACGGGTGCCGTCGAGATCGATGGCGTGGACGTCAGGCAAATCCAGCTCCAGTCGATCGGGCAGATCGTCGGTTTCGTGACCCAGGAGACGTATCTGTTCCACAGTTCCGTCCGAGACAACCTGCGCTATGCGCGGCCGGACGCGACCGACGCCGAGCTGCAGGTGGCGGCCCGCGCCGCAGCGATCCACGACCGAGTGATGGAGTTGCCCGAGGGCTACGACACCCTCGTCGGAGAGCGGGGCTACAAGCTCTCCGGCGGCGAGAAGCAGCGCATCGCCATTGCCCGCGTCCTGCTCAAGGACCCGCGGGTGCTGATCCTGGACGAAGCCACGTCGGCTCTGGATACCGTGTCGGAGCGCCTGATCCAGCAGGCCCTGGAAGGTCTCGAGGCCGGCCGCACGACGATCGCGATCGCCCACCGCCTCTCCACCATCCTGCGGGCCGACTTGATCCTGGTTTACGATCGTGGCCACATCGTCGAGCGGGGAACGCACGCGGAACTGCTGGCGAAAGAAGGCGTCTATGCCCGCTTGTACCACGAGCAGTTCCTGGCCGCACTGGGCGGAGAGGAAGGCACAGACGGCGCGGCCGAAGTAACCTCAGACGCGGCTGCTACCACCGGCAGCCGCTGAATCGGGAGAAGACATTGGGCGAGAAGCGCGTTTCCTTGCGCCACGAGGGCGGCCTGCGGTTCGTGGCATCCACGAGTTCGGACGACGATTTCGTCGTGATCAACGGCACCGGCGCTACCGGGCCGCGGCCGACCGACCTCCTGCTCGCGGCCATCGCTTCGTGCACGGCCATGGACGTCGTCGAGATCCTGGCCAAGAAGCGCCAGACTTACGAGCGTTACTCGACCGAGATCTCGGGCACCCAGCGGGAAAAGGCGCCAAACGTCTTCATGGAGATCACGATCGTGCACGTCGTCGAGGGAAACGTGGAGACCGAGGCTCTGCGCCGATCCATCGAGCTATCCGCGACGAAGTACTGCACGGTCAGCGCTCAGCTCGCCACCGGAGTTGCGCGGATCAGCCACCGCTACATCATCCACCGCCCGGCGGACGGCGCAACCGGG